>CADAJM010000038.1 GCA_902788245.1 uncultured Eubacteriales bacterium
TGTGTACTCGCACAGCTCCGATGCCAGAGCAGCGGACATGGAGCGCGAGATAAACGATATAGTCCTCGCTCACGACTGGGCTGTGAACGTTCACGGTTTCCATCTTGATGAAGAAAAGAAGATAATCCGTTTCGATGTAGTAATCGGATTTGATATCAGGCACAGCGAGGGTATAAAGATTATCAGCGAAGAGATAAAAGAGAGATTCCCGGATTACAATCCTGTAATCATCGCAGATATCGATATTACGGATTAAACGGAAGTGTAACCGTAAATATGTTAAAATTACAAGGTTTTAATTATTGTTTAACTTGATAGATATTACTGAGGAACGAAACAATGAAGAAAAAGAGTCTTGGTAGGCAATTTGCTTTGCTGTTTGCACTTATTGCACTGATATCAATTATCATCAGCGGTATCGTCACATATATTAACCAGACGAGGCAATACCACAATGAAACAATAACAAATCTGCGCCAGATTTCAGATCACCTTAACGGTCAGATTACTGATAGTGATGATGAGTTTGTATATCTCAAGAAATGGTACAGTGAACATCCGGATCAGGTCCAAATTCCTGTGGACTTTGAGGCAGATTTGGATAAATCCAGACAGGCATTTTATGATTATGCCAATGAGCATTACGACGGTCGAGTTCCAGGCGCCGGTCTTTCTTACGAAGAGATGGATGAAGAGGCCATGCGTCTATACGGAATATACAGATTTGAGTATTGGTTCAAGGAGTTCTTTGACACGGTCGATGAGTTCAAACTGAGCTATATTTACTTCGTATATCCGGAAGAAAACATGGATCATACGATGAACTACATGTTCGATCCGTCAATGGCCACAACGAAGGCTCCGAACGGCAAAGAAATAATCAAGCTCAACGATAAAGTTTTCGAGGATCCAGCCATCCATAAATACATGTGGGAGGCGTGGGAGACAGGCAAAGCCCCAGAGTCAGTAGACTCGCTCGACAACGAGTTCGGATATGTGTATACATACTGCTACCCTCTGATTATCAACGGGGAAAAAATAGGAGTTATCTGTCTGGATACGAGCGTAGACCGCGTCAACTCCGAAATAGCATCCTCAGTATTGAGGCAGGTGCTTATCTCAGCAGCGATATTCTTATTGGCTATAATTTTGCTGTACACATTCCTAAAGAAGAAACTTCTCGACCGCATCGTAGCACTCAAGCAGAGCGTAGCGAAGTATTCGGAAAACAAGGATGTTGAGCTTGCTGATGAGATTGAAGAAATCAAGGGTGAAGACGACGAGATGGGCGCACTGTCAGACGGATTTGCCGGCATGATAGTCGAACTCGAAGACTATATGAATAACCTGCAGAACGTGACGGCAGAGAAAGAAAGAATCGGAGCGGAGCTCAATGTCGCAACACGCATACAGGCCGACATGCTGCCGTCAATTTTCCCGGCATTCCCGAACAACCCGTACATCGATCTCTATGCTTCGATGGACCCTGCCAAGGAAGTCGGCGGAGACTTCTACGACTTCTTTATGATCGATGACAAACATCTGGCACTCGTAATAGCAGACGTATCGGGCAAGGGCGTTCCGGCCGCGCTCTTCATGGTAATCGCAAAGACTCTTATCAAGAATCAGGTCGCCATGGGCAAATCTCCTGCGGAGGCTCTCGAAAACGTCAACAATCAGCTTGCTGACGGCAATGAATCATGCCTCTTTGTAACGGTATGGCTCGCTGTACTTGATCTTACGACGGGTGAAGTCATCGAGGCGAACGCAGGACACGAGAACCCTGCTCTGTGCAGAAAGGACGGCAACTTCGGATTGATCAAACTCAGACATTCACCGGCCGTCGCCATGATGGAAGATATGAAGTATAAAGAGAGGACATTCCACATCGATCCGGGAGATACACTCTTCGTATACACCGATGGTGTTCCTGAGGCTACGAACAAAGACATGGAGATGTTCGGAGAGGAAAGACTTGAGATTGCCCTCAACAAATACAAAGATCTTGAAATGCAGGATCTGCTGCCGGCAATAAGACGCGAAGTCGATGAGTTTGTGGGCGATGCAGATCAGTTCGACGATATAACCATGCTCGGATTCCGCCTCAAGGAAGGAAACAGCAAATGACAGATCACGTAAAAGAGATGTCACTGCGCTGTGCAGAGCGTAATGAGACCGTCGAGAAATGCCGAAAACTCGGTAATATTACGCTTGAAGAGTTTATCGGACTCCAGGCGGATAAAGTGATAAAAAACAGCAAGCTCTCTTCGCTTGCCGGTCCCGATGATTTTTACAGATTAACTGCCGAGTACGTCGAAAGCAGGCTTGGCAGAGATGCGGGACGCGAGGCTGATGAAGCTGTCAGATGCGGAGTGATCAGCACTTCGGATCATCACGGCTCTCTCTTTTGCGCTCAGACATTTCAAGGCGATTTGCTGTTTGGAGAATTGCTCCACAGACTCGGATATACGGGCAGACACGTGACCATACACGGGGGAAGTCAGGTTGAGCTCGGCAATGTCACATATGCAAGGGGATTTTGCACATATACATCGGCTGCCGAAAAACACCAAGTGCCTCTTTTTCCGTCAAAGGACAGACAGAGACTGAGCTCTCATGCGCAGGCAGTAACGCCGGAGATGATTGAACTTTTATTCAGCCATCTCGATGAAAGCGATGAGCCGGAATTTGTCAAAGACAGCATCGGCAGCATCTGCGCCAAATTGTGGGCGGATACGGAAATGCCCGAAAGCGGAAGGTATGCCGATCAGACCGTGACGGCAGGGGCTAAACTATCATCGCTTTTGTTTTGCGGGGATGATTGGCCGATTCTCACATATATCGAACTCGAAGAAATCGCAGCTGAGATAATTAAAAAGGAACTCAAGGACAGCAATTCTTTGCTCGCGCATCTCATTTTCGATCCGAAGAACAGAGAACTTATGCAGAACGCAGCGACATCCGGCGGAGTTTCTGCTGCAGGACTTCTGTTCAGAAATGTCGATGAGAGAGGGCGCAAGAGTCTGCTCACTCTGACTGAGAACGGAGAACTCACAGGCAGAGGATGGCACGGAGAAGAACTCAAGTATTCAGCAAATGCGGACACTCTGTGCAGTCTGCTCGATGAGAGACATATATTCCCGGGACTTTTTGTAATCGCGCTCGTGCTCGCTTTTGAGCGAGGCATCACTTGGATGGGCGGTATGTTCCAATCCTGCTACCTGCCTGAATGGCAGAGCGGCTTGGTTAAACTGCTAAGCGAGTGCGGATATAAAAGTGAAGCCGAGAACTTCTCGCTGTATGACTGCAGCGGATACATCTGCGGACCGATGTTTGCGCAGTATGAGGGAGAGGGTTTTGCTACGGTCGCAGGGCCGTTAGAATTCTATATGTCGAAGCCGGACTGGGATAAGAACAGAGCCATGATGCTCGGCACGGGACTCTGGGATGCACATCAAATCGGGCTGACGGAGATGTACTTCGACCTCTTCGGACCAGTGGAGAGGGAAGAAGACTGGTACAGAAAGATAACAACTGAGCTTTACGGAAGATTTCCGAATGCTCTGCCTAAAGGTAAATAATAGATATAATGAAGAAAATCACAGCGTTATTACTCATTTTAATATTGACGCTAAGCGCTTTTGCGATTACGTCTTGCAGCGGTTTGAAAACCGGAGATGCTGATGCAAGTGCCGCATATGCGGCTGCAGAAGTCGAGTCGGCCGAGACCGGGTTTGACAACACGCCCCATGCTAAGGCAGACGGCAGTAAACACCGCATTGCTTACGTTGACTACGATGAATACTTGCCGGCAAGCAGGCAGCTCTACTATATCCTCTCGGGACTTGAAGAACTCGGATGGATAAAAGAAGGCAGCCTGCCTTTTGATATGGAAAAAATCGAAAGCAGCAACATGTCCACAAAGGATATGTACGCCGCTCTGTCAAAGGCCGAGCTCGGAGATTATCTCGAGTTTGTCGGTGATGCTTTTTATTACATGGGATATGATGACCCGGATAGCATTACGAAGGATCTTAAAGCCCGCGCGGGAAAGGACATAGACCTCGTCATTACCTTCGGTACAAGCGCCGGCGCTCTTGTAAGCGACATGGGACTTTCCGTACCGATGATAGACTTCTCGGCTACAGACCCTGTAGCTTCGGGCATAATCAACAGGACCGAGGGCGGAAGCGGCAAGAAAAACGTCTGGGCTCAGGTGGAGCCATCCGTACCGCTGAGACAGCTCAAATACTATTATTCAATCAAACCTTTTGATAACCTGGGCGTGATTATTTACGGAGATGAGACCATATCCGGCGTTCCGGATATACGCAAATCCGCAGCGCAAAACGGATTCAGTCTCACGAAATACAATATAGAAGAGCAACCGAGAGAGACCGAGGAGGAGCTTGCGGCCTATTATGACCTTGTAGAGAAGGAAATCAAGAAAATTGTCAAAGAAGACATAGATGCGTTCTTCCTCACTATCGACCTTGTCAACGATTACGATCAGTTGCCTCGCATGCTCAAACCTTTCTACGACAAAGGTATTCCGGTCTATATGATGGATGATCTCGAGACCGTAAAGCGTGGCGGCACAATGCTGATACTCGCAAGTGACCTCGAGAATGTCGGCAGATTCATAGCTGATGCCACTGCCAAGATATTGAATGGCGCAGCGGCAGAAACTTTGGAATGCACATATACGAGTTCGCCCGGAATCTATTTGAACTATAAAGTTGCAAAGCAAATCGGATATCCTCTGGATTTCGAATTACTTTCGGCATGTGACGAGATTTATACAGGGGAGTAGAGATATGAAAAATAAAAAGAACAAACAAAAGCTCACCCTGATAATGCTGATAATAGTAGCCGTTTTTGCGGTCAATTTCGTATCCGCGATGGGTTTTTTGAATTATCGCGCGACTGCAATCGAACTCGAGGACAGCGTTATAACCAGAATTGAGCAGGACGCTGTATCGGATATTGAATCATCCCTTTCATTCGGTAAGAGTTTCACTAATTTCTACGGCATGCAGGAAGTATTCGACGAGTTCAAAGGAGTATATCCGGGCCCTCGTCCGTTTGTCATCTCCAGGAACGGAGAACTCTTGTATTACAGTGATGAAAACAGAGGGGATGACGAAATCCAAAAGGCTCTCCAATCCAAAGAATTCAGAAGCGGATTTGACGATTTGCCGAAAGAAGGCGGAATCATACGCATAGGCAGGACTCATCTCTCGCTGGTACCAATACAATTGGAGTATGAGAAAGTAGGTTATTTCTGCTCTATATACAATGAAAAGATATTCCAGAACGGATTCAAAAACATATCCAAAGTTGTCGCCATAGAGGCCGCGGTAGTTATGTTGCTCCTCTGCCTGGCACTGTTTATTTTCTCGAACTTCATATCCGACAGGACTAAAAAACGCAATAAGACTATCGAGAGGCTGATGGAAAAGACCATACCGATTCTCATTATTTCGGGTGCAATACTGATGCTCTCGTTTACCTCGCTTTATTCATATCAGCAGGATTACAGAGAAAAGATGGACAAGTCTGTCAGACTGTCTCTAAACAGCCTTGAAAAGAGGATAGATGAGGTAAGAAGTCAGGGCGTAGAGCTCAGAGATGTTACAGGTCTTGAGAAATATATTAGAGACCACATAGAATCACTCGAAACACTGAGATCTGTACGAATAACCGAGCACATATCCGTCGTTACCAATAACGACGAGCAATCTGACCTCATAACATTCGTATTCGGAGACAGGGGAAGCGGAGATTCCCTGTTCCTGGAGGCGGAGCTCTCCGACACTGCTGCTCAAAAGGCAATGTGGGAGATAATACTTGTACTGTTCTCGACCACCATCATACTTTTGATATTCGTGTACGAACTAAGCAATCTTGTGGATTTGTTCAATGCCGGGCTTACCAAATCAGGAAGCAAAGAGGCGGCTGCCGAAGGATTCTCCGAAAAGAGAGTATCCACTGCACTCAGATTCACGGGGCTGTTATGCTCCACAGCGGAGTACATGTGCGTGCCGTACGCAGCCATGATGATACGTGCCAGCGGAGAATCTCTGTTTGGGCTCTCGGTCGGAATGACAGCGGCTCTGCCACTGACACTCGAGGGATTTGCCCAGATGATAGGTATGCTCGTTCTGCCTCGATACGTCAGGAAGTTCGATATCAAAAAAGTCTTGACCGCCTCGGCAATTCTCATGATAGCCTGCAATATTTCGGCGTTTGCCATAGGCGGTGCGTTTGTAATCATACTCTGCCGTGCGCTTGCCGGCATCGCATATTCGGGATTTAAACAGGTATCAAATTACCTGATCACCAGCGGATATGAGACTGAGACCGGAAGAAGTGAAAACATATCCCAGGACAATGCGGGACTTCTTGCCGGAGCCACCTGCGGTGCGGGTCTCGGAGCTATCATATCGGCAAATTCGGGGTTTGCAGTTACATTCCTGATTTCAGCCGTAGTATTTGCAGCATATCTGGCAGGAACGAAGCTCCTCGTTCCGTGGGATATGATTAGCAAAAAAGCTGCTGCAGATGCCTCGAAGGAAGGCGAGAGAGAACCTATCAATGTCAAAGCGATTTTCAAGATGTTCTCATCGCCTGAAATACTTAAATATGTAATGCTGATCGGCATTCCGCTCAACATCGGCGTCATGCTCTGCGTAACTCTCATTCCGGCGATCTGCCAGACCAACGGAATATCTTCGGTCATGCTGAGTTATTGCTACATAGCCAACGGTATCGCGGGCATATACATCGGCCCTGCGCTCGTATCGAGAGCCAAGGCGAAGTTCGGCACTGTGCCATGCCTCGCATTTACATTTGCAATCACGGCCGTCAGTATATTCATACTGAAGCTGCCTATGGTTGCTGTTATGATAGTTATTTCAAGCTCGATACTCGGATTCCTGGACGGATTCGGAACACCGCTTACAACCGACAGATTTATGGAACTTGATGTCGTAAGAAAGTCGGTGGATGAGTCGACGGCTCTCATATTCTCAGTCGTACTTTCATATGTACTTCTGACATTCGCGCCTATGGTAGCTGAGCTTATGCTCCTGCCGGGCAAAGGCGTGGTATCTCCTATGCTCATAGGTGCAATAGTATATGCCGCCGCCGCTGTGCTGCTCATGTTTTCAAGGCGCAGCAAGAGCGAATAGGCATTTGAAAATAATCGAAAGGATTACGGGAAATGGCAGTAAGAGGCATAAACTTTAAAGACATATATGACGATTTCTACGGAGCGGCTTTGGAAAAGCCCGAGATTTCCGTGGACTCAAAACCAAAATCAAAAAAGGAAGACAAAACTCCATCCAAGGATTTTGAAATAACGACTGAGGTAGTAGGCGAAGAACAGGAACTCGCACCCGTGCAGACGGCAGGGACGTCACCGGACAAAGTCGAAGAACCAAAAGAGCCTGAAAGATCCGGCATGGAGGAACTCGAGGAACTCATCGGGCTTTCCACAGTCAAACATGACGTAGAGGAACTCATAGGCCTTGCCAAAGTTCAGAAAATGCGCGAGGAAAAAGGCATGAAGACAGTGCCTGTTTCACTCCACCTCGTATTCTCGGGAAACCCGGGAACGGGTAAGACTACGGTCGCAAGGATACTCGCCAAACTCTACAAGGAAATCGGTATACTCAGCCAGGGCCAACTCGTCGAAACGGACCGCTCTGGACTCGTCGCAGGATATGTAGGTCAGACGGCCATAAAGACACAAAAGAAAATCGAAGAAGCCATGGGAGGCGTGCTCTTCATAGACGAGGCGTACACGCTCAACCAGGAAGGCGAGAACTTCGGTCAGGAGGCCATAGACACCATCCTCAAAGCGATGGAGGATCACAGGGACAAATTCATCGTAATTGTCGCGGGATATACGCAGCTCATGAAGGACTTCGTAAACAGCAACCCGGGGCTCAAGTCGAGATTCAATAAATTCTTTGAATTCCCTGACTACACGGTGGATGAACTCCAGCAGATATTCAAACTCCAATGCGATAAGTATCAGTATAAGCTGACAGAAGAAGCTGAGGAGGTCGTAAAGAAAGAGATAGAGAGGCTCGAGGCGGAGAAGGGAGAGAACTTCGCTAACGCCAGAGAGGTCAGAAACTTATTCGAGAAAATCATTACAAACCAGGCAGCCAGGGTTTCGGGCATGGAGAATGTCGATGAAGAAGGCCTCACCGTCATAACCAAAGAAGACCTTGAGGATGCAATAGCTAAGTCCGAGGAAGATGAACTTCAAAAAGGCATATCAGAGCTTGAGGAAGCAGTGGAGATGGCCGAAAACAGCAAGCGTGAACGCCCGAGAATAATCAGGAGGTAGGCATGTTCAGAAAGATGAGAAGAAGCCCGCAGGCGCTTTCAAAAGAAGAAATCATAGAAGTGCTTGTTAAGGAAACAAGGGGAGTGCTATCCGTGCAGGGTGATGACGGATATCCTTACGGAGTTCCTATCAATCACTACTACGACGAGGAAACAGGCAAACTCTATTTCCACGGCGCGGATTTCGGACACAGAGTCGACGCTATCAAAAGAGATCCGAAAGTGTCATACTGCGTATTCGGACAGGACTATCAGAAAGAAGGCGACTGGGCCAAGTATGTCAAGAGCGTAATCGTATTCGGTAAAGCCGAGCTCATCGAAGATCAGGAAGAGATCGTCAAATGGAGCCGCGCTCTCTGTGATAAGTTCCCATGCACCAGGGAATACATCGAAACCGAAATAGAAAAGGACGCCAAAAGGACGCTCTGCTTTGCAATCAACATAGAAGACATCAACGGCAAACTCGTCCACGAGGCTTAGCAAATCCGGCATAACGAGCCGCAAACGCGGCTCATTTTTATTATCTCTTTATCACGGCATACCGACATATTATAATATTGACATATCACGGTATACCGTGATAACATATTTTCAAGTATTTAGTGAGAAATAGGAGTTTGAGGTATGAATTGCAGCTTTATTCTTGAAGAAGAGGGACTAACGATATATGAATGTTCCAAAATAAGTGGCATTCCTTATTCTACTCTTTCCGACATTATTAAAGGAAAAACACCAATGGAAAGAATAAGCTTTAAAACAGCTCGTGCGCTGGCAAAAGCATTAGATATCTCTATGGAGGAACTTTACGACAGAACGAATGTCCCTAAGCGAATGAGCTTTGAGAATTTCAAAAGCTCGGTTTGTCACGAGTTGAAGGAACTCGGCGATTTCGGCTTCATTGCCAGAACCCTGGAGGAGAATATGATCATGGACTACTATCATCGTGAATGGTATCCGGAGTGCTTATATCTGCTGGCTATGCTTGATTACGTGAGCAAAGAGAATGGCATAGCACTCTGTAGTGATTACGATGACATAAGAAAGATAACACTTTCTGAGATAATATATCCTTCATCTATATTGGCCCTTATGATGGTGTCAGGAAATAAGAAAGCATTGAAGATTGCCAGAGATAATGCTATTCCGGAGTTTATGAGATTTAATATTGTAGAAAGTGAGATAAGAAATGTCATCTGAGATAATCACATTTAATAAAGATAATCTGAATAAATACCTAAGCGAGCTTGCCAAAAGATACAGAAAAATATCCGGTGGCAGGATTCGTGCTGAAATTATTTTGATAGGAGGGGCTTCAGTTCTTGTTAACTATGGTTTTCGTGATAGCACAAGCGATATGGACGCAATAATCCTAGCTGCCTCATGTATGCAAGAGGCTATTTATTATGTTGCAGAGAAGCATAAACTTCCGGATAAATGGCTAAATGCCGATTTCAAGAGAACGACTTCATACTCGCAAAAGCTGATACAATTTTCGGAACACTATAAAACCTTTTCCAACATTATGGATGTCAGGACTATTCGTGGCGAGTATTTGCTTGCAATGAAGCTGGTTTCCGGACGAAAGTACAAAAACGATCTTTCGGATATCATCGGCATAGTTAAAGATGAGAGAAACAAGGGCAATACAATTACCATGGAGAAACTAAATGCAGCGATGGGAGACCTGTACGGAGGATGGGACAATGTAACTGAGGAGCTTAAAGCTTTTGCAGACAAGGTTTTGAGTGTCGATAACCTAGATGATTATTTCAATGCAATAAGAGCAAACGAAATAAAAACAAGGGAAGAGATTTTGCAATTTCGAGAAGATAATCCGGATGACAGCAAACGCAAGACAGCGAATGAGATATTGGAGGAACTCAAAAAGAAAGAAAAAACAATATAGAATTGCAAAGGACTCGTATCTGTGGCACAATGAGAACAGTTACAGAACGGTTACAGTATGGAGGGCGCACTATGAAAAATATCATAAAAAGAACTCTCGCAATAACGCTTGCGTTTGCAGTTGCTTTCACTTTTTTCCCTGCTCTGTCAGGCGGCCTTGATGCGCATGCAGCATCAAAACCTGCCAAGGTTACCAAGTTAAATCTTGCGTGGAAAGGGCAGACCTCGACGCTTACATGGAGCAAAGTTAAAAAGAACCTCAACGGCTATACTGTTTTCAGAAACGGCACGGCCATAGCGAGCGTAGGAAAGGGCACGCTCACTTTCAAGGATTCCAATCTCGAAACCGGCACTACGTACTCTTATTATGTAAAAGCATTTAAGAATACCAAGCAGAAACAGTGGTTTAACAAAAAGACCGGCAAATGGCAAAAGAAAAAACCTGCCAAGAAATACAGAGGCAAGTCCAAGAAAGTAAAGGTAAAAGTTTACGGCAAAGCCTCCCCAACACTCAAGTGCATCACCTCAGGCTCAAAGCCAAGCGGTAATGAAGGCGCGTATTCTATTAATGTGAAGTGTGATAAAGTTGAGCAAACATCACTTTCGCTTTCATGGTCATCTGTTCAGGGAGCTACCTCATATGAGGTATGGCGAAATGGTGGTTATGTAACGACTACTACTTCTCTGAGTTTTAAGGATGAGAATCTGACTAAAGACACGGAATATGTATATGTTATTAAAGCAAAAAAAGGTAGCGATACTCTTGTTGAGAATAACGGATTAAGGGTATTTACTTCTTTTAATACAAATTTGGATATACAGAGAGTAAACTCTGGAATCAAATTAACATGGAATCCTGACGGGATAGTCACAAGATTTGAAATATATAAAGGTGATCTTGTCAATGAAGGAGAAAAGAATACAATTAAAAATGAGATAAAGATAGGAGATACAACTGAATTATCTTTCGTTGATGAAACAGCAGGCCCTGATGATTACCCATGCTACATGATAAAGATGTATAGAGGGGACACTTTAAGAATATCACCACTTAAGTGGATATCAGAACCTAAATCTACAGGCAATTGACATTGACATTTCAACGCTTTCATGTAAAGATTCTGTCAGACGAAATGACGGAGGAATTACATGAAACACAGCGCTAATTCGGAATTGGTATTCAGCCCTACTGTAGACATCAAACTTCTGAGAGATGCAGGCATAGCCCTCTCTCCGACATATACGATACTTCCCGGTTTTTGTGACGTGCACGTGCACTTCAGGGAGCCGGGTTTTTCTTATAAGGAAACAATAGCGACAGGTAGCAAGTCTGCGGCTCACGGAGGATATACCGCCGTGTGCACCATGCCTAATTTAAATCCCGTGTCGGACAGCCCGGAGCATCTTAAGATGCAACAGGACATAATCGACAGGGATGCATGCATGCACGTCTATCCTTATGCTGCCATTACGATGGAGCAAAAGGGAGAGAAACTCGCAGACCTCGATGCTATGGCAGGAAATTGCATCGCTTTTTCGGATGACGGACACGGCGTTCAGTCGGATGACATGATGCGAGAAGCCATGCTGAAGGCTAAGTCACTTGGAAAGATTATTACGGCACATTGCGAGGTCAACAGCCTTCTTCATGGCGGATATATACACGACGGAGTATATGCCAAAGAGCACGGACACAGGGGTATTTGCTCTGAGTCCGAGTGGCGCCAGATAGAGCGCGATCTTAAACTCGCGGATGAGACGGGATGCGCATACCATGTGTGCCATATATCCTGCAAGGAGAGCGTGAGCATCATAAGGGATGCAAAGAAAAGCGGCGTCGATGTGACATGCGAGACGGGCCCGCATTATCTCTTGCTCGACGACAGCATGCTCGAGGAAGACGGCAAATGGAAGATGAATCCACCTCTTCGAGATCCTTCGGACAGAGAAGCTCTGCTTGAGGGCATTACAGACGGTACGATAGACTGCGTTGCGACAGATCATGCTCCGCACTCAGCAGAGGAGAAGTCTCGCGGACTTGAGAAATCCGCATTCGGAGTGGTTGGGATAGAGTTTGCATTTCCGCTGCTTTATACATATCTGGTGAATCAAGGCGTGATAAGCATGGAGCGCCTGGAGCAGCTTCTCGTATATAACCCGAGGAGGCGCTTTGGCATTCCTCTCGGAAATGACTACTCCGTCTGGGATCTGACGGAGGAGTGGCAGATAGACGAAAGGGAACTCCTTTCCATGGGTAAGGCCACGCCGTTTGAAGGCTGGCGCGTGATGGGACGCAATTATTTGACGGTTTGCGACGGTAAAGTAGCATACAGTGCGGCGAAGGATAGTGAATAATGGGAAGAAGAGAAGACATTAAAAAGATACTTATAATCGGTTCGGGACCTATAGTAATCGGCCAGGCTGCCGAATTTGACTACGCGGGCACACAGGCCTGCCTTGCTCTCAAGGAAGAAGGCTACGAGGTAATACTCTGCAACTCAAATCCCGCGACCATAATGACGGATACAACCATAGCGGACAAAGTATACATGGAGCCGCTGACGCTCGAATACATCGCAAAGATACTCAGATACGAAAGACCTGATGCAATCGTTCCGGGAATAGGCGGACAGACGGGACTCAATCTCGCGATGCAGCTTCAGAAAAAAGGCGTGCTCGAAGAGTGCCGCGTGCAGCTTCTCGGAACACCGGCAGAGTCAATTGAGAGAGCCGAGGACAGAGAGCTCTTCAAAGAGATGTGCGAGGCCATAGGTGAGCCGACCATACCGAGTGAAATTACATATAACATAGAGGAGGCAAAGAGGGCAGCGCAGGATATAGGATATCCGGTAGTGCTCAGGCCTGCGTTTACACTTGGCGGAACGGGCGGTGGCTTTGCAGGAAACGAGCAGGAACTCGAAGATATAGCCATAAATGCATTTAATCTGTCGCCTGTTCATCAAGTGCTGATTGAAAAGTCCGTAAAGGGATATAAAGAAATAGAATTCGAAGTTATGCGTGATGCCGCAGACAACGCCATCACAATATGCGGCATGGAGAATGT
>CADAJM010000039.1 GCA_902788245.1 uncultured Eubacteriales bacterium
CCGTCTTTAATTACCATTCCCTGTGTCAGGAGATTTTTGAAAGGCTCTTCATCCTTGCTCATTCCTATATCGTGCAGGAACATCTGGAAGAATCTCGCATACATCAGATGGAGAATGGCATGCTCTACTCCTCCTATATACTGGTCTACGTTCATCCAGTAATCTGCTTTATCCTTTGCAAAAGGAAGTTCTTCGTTGTGAGCATCCGTATATCTGAGGAAATACCACGAAGAATCAAGGAATGTATCCATGGTGTCAATTTCTCTTTTGGCAGGTTTTCCGCAGCACGGGCAAACGGTGTCAACGAAAGTTTTGCTGCTTGCTATCGGCGATTCACCTTTTCCTGTAAATTCGACGTCTGTCGGAAGGAGCACAGGAAGGTTATCTTCCTTTTCAGGAACCCATCCGCAGTCATCACAGTAAATCATAGGAATCGGAGTTCCCCAATATCTCTGACGTGAAATAAGCCAGTCTCTGAGTCTGTAGTTTACGGTTTTATCACCTATTCCCTGTTCGTTAAGCCAATCTATCATTTTAGGGATGGCTTCTCTATTGTTGAGTCCGTCGAACTGTCCGGAGTTAATCATCTTGCCTTCGGCAACAAAAGCTTCTTTGAGGTTGTAAAGATCGATGCCATCGTCTTCCGGATCTACTACAGGTATGATTTCAAGCCCGAATTGTGTCGCAAAGTCGAAGTCTCTCTGGTCGTGTGCAGGTACGGCCATGATGGCTCCCGTGCCGTATCCCATAAGTACGTAGTCAGAAATGTAGATTGGGATTTCCTTATTGTTTACAGGATTGATGGCATATCTGCCTATGAAAACACCGGTCTTTTCGTTAGTGGTGGAAGTTCTCTCTATATCGCTCATGTGGCGAACTTTTTCCTGGTACTCTTTAACAGCAGTTTCGCTATCGAGTCCTTTTACGAGATCTTCAACATAAGGATGTTCAGGCGACATTACCATATAAGTGGCACCGAAAAGTGTGTCAGCTCTCGTTGTGAAAACTTCCAGAACTTTATCGCTGTCCTTGATCTTGAAGTTGATATTCGCACCGTAAGATTTGCCTATCCAGTTTCTCTGCATGGTCTTGACTTTATCAGGCCATCCCTCGAGTGTATCGAGGTTGTCGAGAAGTCTGTCGGCATAGTCGGTAATCTTCAGATACCACTGTGAGAGGTTTTTCTTGGTTACCTCTGTGTGGCATCTTTCACATTTGCCCTCAACAACCTGCTCGTTAGCAAGCACAGTTTGGCAGCTCGGGCACCAATTGACAGGATTGTCTTTTTTATATGCCAGTCCTTTTTTGTAGAACTGGATGAAAATCCACTGCATCCATCTGTAATAATCAGGCTTGCAAGTGGCGACCTTACGATCCCAATCATATGAGAGCCCCATGCTTTTGAGTTGTTTATCCATCTCATCCATGTTCTCATAAGTCCATTTTGCAGGCTCTACATTGTGCTGGATAGCTGCATTCTCGGCAGGAAGACCGAAAGAGTCATATCCCATAGGATGAAGGACGTTATAGCCGGACATCTTTTTAAATCTGGCCAATACATCTCCTATGGAATAATTTCTTACATGTCCCATATGGAGTTTTCCTGAAGGATAAGGGAACATCTCGAGGACGTAGAATTTTTCTTTCCCATCATCCTCAACGGTTTTGAAAGCATTTTCGTCTTCCCAGATTTTCTGCCATTTAGACTCTATTGTTTTAAAATCGTATCTGTCGTTCATCTGTCTATTGCTCCTGTATATTAATCAATGCGTATGGATTCGCAATCGTTCCATATTTTTTCAAGCGTATATTTGTCGCGAGTCTCCTCGGTAAAGAGATTTACTATAACATCTCCACCGTCAACAAGTATCCATCCCGTCTCAGGTCGTCCGTCTTTGCTCTTTGGTTCAATTCCGATCTCGGCGAATTTGTCTTCTATTTCCTCCGCAAGAGCACCCATCTGTCTCTCGGAACCTGCAGTTGCAAGTACAAAGTAATCTGCAAATGAGGATTTCTCAGCAATATTTATCATTACGACGTCTCTTGCTTTTTTATTGCTGAGAGTGTCCGCGATTATCTGTGCTGTTTCTTTGCTGTCCATTAAATATTTATCTCCTGTCCTTTTCATTAATTTTATTTTGCATATATTCCCTGGCGTCCAGAGTTGTCTTATCTACTTCCCTGCCTTTGGCTGTAACCATGTCTACAGTAAAGTCGAGTATTATGATGCAGCAGCCGTCAAGGTCGTTTTCGGCAAGCTTCTGAAGTGTTTTGAGAGACGGATATGATCTGTTGTCCTCTATCGCATCAGCAACATACACTATCTCTTCGAGGAGCGACATGCCGGCCCGACCTGTAGTGTGGCTCTTTACGGCATTGAGCAGATCCTCATCGATTACACCGAATTCATTTGAAAGTATTTCGGCAGCAACTTTTGAATGTGCAAGTGAGGGATTGTCGATATACTCTTCGGGAAGTTTGTATTTCCGAATATATTCGTTCATCCGCTCCTTGCTGAAACACTTCGCAATATCATGATATCTTCCGGCAAAACCGGCTTTCTCGATATCTGCGCCGTGAATAGTTGCAAGGTGGACTGCCATTCTTTCAACTCCTAATGAATGAATATATCGTTTCTCGTTAAGCTCTTCTTTCATAAAGGCTTCGAGACCATCTCTATCGGTACAAATTATGCTCAAATATGTACTCCTCCGTTTCGGGCATTACGAGCTCTTTAATGCTCATGCCCTTTTTAACGCGTTCTCTGATAGTTGTTGATGATGCATCCACGGGGTCCATACTCAAAATGCTTATATTTGCCCCGTATTTTTCTCTCAGAGCATCGATTTTGGCCAAACCGTCTAAGACATCAATACCCGGCCTTACAGCTGTGATAAGAGGAAATTTACGCAGTATGTCTTCTCCTCTTTTCCATGTATCAATCTCAACGGCTGAGTCGAAACCGAGAACGAAATATATTTCATCGTCCAATATGGAATCCCAATGTTCGAGGGTCTCTATCGTATAAGACGGCCCTCCCTTTGTAAGTTCGTATGCAGATATTGAAAATGCAGGATTGTAATGAAGTATGGCTTCCAACATTTTAAATCTGTCTTCGCCCGAACTTATCTCCTTATCCTGTTTAAACGGAGAGATATAATCCGGCATGAATATCAGTCTGTCCAGCCCGCACTCACGGCAAGCTGAATCAGCAAGTGATATATGACCCCTGTGTACGGGATCGAATGTCCCTCCGTATATGCCTACTTTTTTGTTCATTTCGCAAGCTCTATGCCGAGTTCATCAAGCTGTTCTTGTTCTGCCGGAGCCGGAGCCTCGCAAAGAGGACATTCTGCGGCGGCATTCTTAGGGAATGCAATTACCTCTCTGATGCTCTTTTCTCCGAGCAACAGCATTACAAGCCTGTCAAGTCCGTATGCAAGTCCTGCATGAGGAGGTGCACCGTATTTAAATGCTTCGATAAGGAATCCGAATTTCTGCTCGCATTCTTCCTCGGTAAGTCCGAGCACGCTGAACATCTTTTTCTGGAGCTCCTGATCGTGAATTCTCACCGATCCTCCGCCCAGTTCGACTCCGTTTAAGACTATGTCGTAAGCATTGGCTTTAAGGCCGAGTATGTCATTGTCGAGTTTGTCGAGCTCATCGAGTTTAGGCTGAGTGAACGGATGGTGCATGGCTTTAATCCTTCCGTCCTCATCCTGTTCAAACATAGGGAAGTCGACAACCCAGAGGAAGTTGAACTTGTTGTCATCCAGAAGCCCCAAATCCCCTGCTACTCTGCGTCTGAGGAAACCAAGCGAGTCGTAAGTGACTTTGGACGGGCCTGATACGATGAACACTATATCTCCTTTAGATCCACCGCATTTTTCGATAAGAGCATTGAGTTCATCATCCCCAAAGAATTTGCCGCCGGATGAAGAAATGCCGTTGTCGTCGGACTTAACGTATACGAGTCCTTTTGCTCCGTAGTGCTTAACCTCATCTGTCAGTTTGTCTATCTTTTTTCTTGAATAGAGCTCAGCACCGCCCGGAACGCATATACCGCGGATATCACCGCCGTCCTTCAGTGCGTTTGTAAATACTTCAAAGCTGCAATCTTTGAAGAAATCGTTGAGCTTTATGAGTTCTATATCAAACCTTGTGTCAGGTTTGTCGGAGCCGTATCTTTCCATGGCTTCGTCGTAAGAGAGTCTAGGAAGAGGCGTCTGAATATCTATGCCCTTTATATCCTTCATGATTCTCTTGATGAAGCCTTCCTGTACTTCGATAACATCGTCGACTCCTGCAAATGACATCTCGAGGTCTATCTGAGTAAATTCAGGCTGTCTGTCGGCACGAAGATCCTCATCGCGGAAGCACTTGGCGATCTGCATGTATCTGTCGCTTCCGGAAACCATCAAAATCTGTTTGAACATCTGAGGTGACTGCGGAAGTGCGTAGAATTCTCCGTTGTGCACCCTGCTCGGAACGATATAGTCCCTGGCTCCTTCAGGTGTAGGTTTGATGAGTATAGGGGTCTCAACCTCCATAAAACCGTTCTCGTCAAAATAATCCCTGGTGGTTTTGACGATTTTGTGCCTCATGGTCAGATTTGTCTGCATTTTAGGCTTTCTTAGATCCAGATATCTGTACTTAAGTCTCAGCGCCTCGTCTACATTGTCATCGTCTTTGATATAGATAGGAGGAGTCTCCGATGCGGAATAAATCACAAGATCATCGGCAAAAACCTCGATATCTCCCGTAGGAAGATTGGCGTTTTTGGAACTTCTTTCTTTAACGACTCCTTTAACACCGATACAGAATTCAGTTCTGAGAGATTTGGCTTTCTCAAGAACATCTGCAGGAACGTCTTCGTTAAATGTAATCTGGGTAATTCCGGATTTGTCTCTAAGGTCTACAAATACCAGCCCGCCCAGACTTCTTGCCTTGGCAACCCATCCGTTTAAGGTAACGGATTTATCTACATCGGCAAGTCTAAGCTCTCCGCACATATGAGTTCTCTTATAAAGCATTTGCAAGGTCCTCCCTTTTTACTTTGGTTTGTTCTCCTGTTTCCATATTCTTTAGCGTTATTTCATCGCTCTTAACTTCGTCTTCGCCTATCACTGCAGTATATGCAGCTCCGGTCTTATTTGCGAACTTCATCTGACCTTTGAAGTTTCTCTCTTTGGTATCGATTTCCGCTCTTATACCTTTGTTTCTGAGCTCAGTTATCAGTTTAACTGCATATTCCCTGGATTCATCACCTATCCAAGCTACGAATATCTGAGGTTTGAATTCTCCGCCGAAGTCGGAACCGGCTTCCTCCATCATCATGATAAGTCTTTCTTTTCCCAGTCCGAACCCGACGCCCGGCATGTCCGGCCCGCCGACTTCTTCGATGAGGTGGTCGTACCTTCCGCCGCCGCAGACCGTTCCCTGTGAACCTCCGTCGACCTTTATAAACTCAAAGGCGGTTTTGGTGTAATAATCCAGACCTCTGACGATTGAAGGATCCACAACATATTTGATACCCATCGCATCAAGGTGCATTTTGAGTTCTTCAAAGTCTTTTTTGCAATCTTCGCAAAGAAAGTCGATCATCATAGGCGCACCCTTGACCAGTTCCTGATCTTTATCTGATTTACAATCAAGAATTCTCATAGGGTTCTTGTCAAATCTTGTCTTGCAGGTCTCGCAGAGTTCATCATATTTTGGTCTCAGGAAGTCCTGAAGTGCCTCTCTGTATACAGGTCTGCAGTTTCTGCATCCTACACTGGAAATGTGCAGTTCTGTGTTCTTAAGACCCATCCTGTTGAGGAATTCATAACCCAAAGCGATGATTTCAGCATCGGCAAGCATGGAATTTGTACCGAAGTTCTCGATTCCGAACTGGTGGAATTCTCTGAGCCTTCCGGATTGCGGTTTTTCATACCTGTAGCATGCGGTATCATAGAAAACTTTGGTAGGCTGAGTCTCGGCGTATATGTTGTTTTCAATAAACGCTCTTACGGTCGGAGATGTACCTTCAGGTTTTAAAGTAATGCTTCTGCCGCCTTTATCTTCGAACGTGTACATTTCCTTTTGCACTATATCTGTAGTGTCGCCTACTCCTCTGTTAAAAAGTTCGGTGGCTTCAAATACAGGTGTCCTGATTTCTTTAAAGCCATACTCAGCGCAGATTTTATTCCATTCGTCCTCTATGTATTTCCATTTGTATGCATCCTGAGGAAGCATATCTTTGGTTCCCTTTTGCGCTTTAATCGCCATTATGTCCTCCGAAATACTTATTTTTTCTTTCGAGCATCTCATCGAAACGCTCGCTGTATATCTCATAATTGCTTACATTGGCAACTCGCTCAATGCGGTCTTCTTCCGGAAAATAGATCTTTCCGATGCCGCCTGCTCCCAAAGCAATTATGCTTTGCTTATCTTCCATTATTCTGATGTTGTATATGGAATGAGTGTTTTCCTTGCAATATCCTACATTTTCGAAAGCACCCATCTGATGTTTCTGCCTGTAAATGTAATACGGGTGGTAGCCACAGTCTCTCAGCTTGTCTCCGGCGTAAGAGAGCATTTCAGAAACTCTCTCTATATCCCTCCTGTAGTATAGAGGATCGTGTTCGTGAAGCCTGGAACCTCTTTTAACGGAAAGTGTATGCACAGTGATGTTTTCGGCACCGAGACCTATTATCTCATCGAGGGAAGATTTGAAATCGTTCGGAGTTTCTTCGGGCAGACCCGCAATAAGGTCAGCGTTTACTACTTCAAATCCGTGCTTATCCGCCAGTGCAAATGCATTTCTTATGTCTTCGGAGCAGTGGTCTCTGCCGATAAGCTTCAGAGTTCTATCCTTCATGCTTTGAGGATTGATACTGATCCTTCCGATACCCAGCTCTTTCAAAGCAAGGAGTTTTTCATCTGTGATTGTGTCGGGCCTGCCTGCCTCAACAGTAAATTCTATATCTGCGGGATTTACTGAGAAAGCATCTGCCAAAGCGTTAATCAACTCTTTAAGTTGATTCGAACTTAATGTAGTCGGTGTTCCGCCGCCTATGTATATGCTCTCTATTTGTTTTGTTTCTTTGTTATGTCTCAGGAGATTTCCGGTAAACTCAATCTCTTTTATAAGATTGTTGAGATAATTTGCGATTTCTCCTTCTCCTGCTACGTTTGATGCAAAAGAGCAATACTCACATCTGGTCGGGCAGAACGGAATTCCGGCATATACGGAGATATAGTCTGAAGGATTTCCGTTGACATGAGACCTTTGATATTCGGCGATCTCTGCAAGCAGATCTGCCTTTGTGTCAGAAAGCAGATACTTATTTTTGAGATTGCTTTTCATATCATCTATGTTTCCGGTGACATTGAGAATATCGAGAGCGGGTTTTAACGGCCTTACACCCGTAAGCGTGCCCCATTCGGGTTTTATGCCCGTTAACTCCTCGAGTAATGTGTAAAGCTCTCTTTTGGTTGAATCTCTGTCGCTGTGCCTATCTTCTCCGAGAACATAGCTGGAACTGCTGATATACTCAGGATCAGGCAATCTGTTCATGCTGATAATTTCAAAGTCTTCCTCCGGGAGGAATACTCTGCAGAGTTCAGCATAGTGGTATTCATTACCATCGTCACGCATATAGAATCTATACAAACGGATTGACCCTCTTTTCAAAACCTATGCTTGTCGCCATACCGTGCCCGGGATATACAATCATATCTTCATCGAGAGTGTAAAGGCGCTCTTTAATTGATTTCATGAGAGTTTCCCAATCTCCGGATTCGAGATCGGTACGTCCGACTGAAAGTCTAAACAGAGTATCACCTGTGAAAATCTCATTCTCCGTTAAAAAGCATACACCGCCTGCCGTATGTCCCGGTGTCTCAATTACCTTGATTTCAGTGGAGCCGAGTGTTATAACGTCTCCTTCCTTAATCCATGTATGAGCTTCCGGACAATCTTTCATAAGCGCTTTATCCTTAAGAGGTGCTGCAAAAGTAACGGCGCTGTATTCTTTAAGATACTCAGGGACGGCATAATAATGATCGTGATGAGCATGGGTCAGCAATAAATACTTTAGATAAGCGTTGTTTTGTATTTCCATTCTTACATCCGTTCCGAAATATCCCGGATCGATTACTGCTTTGTGACCGGTGGCTTCATCGGTAATCACGTATGTATTCTCGCCGTAAATCCCTTGTGGGAAACATTTTATCGTAATACTCATTGCTTAACCTCAATAAATTATCGTCAATTATCTTGGCCTGAACACTTTTATAACGCCTTCGAGCTGTCTCAGGCCGGTCAAGAGCCTCTGAATCTGATGCATATCGCTGATTTCGACCTTGAGGAGAGTGTTTGTAGTGCCGGGTTCTCCATCTGTGAGATTCAGACCGACTACTTCTATATCATAGTCATCGCAGACTTTGGAAATGTCTTTAAACATCCCTCGTCTTTCCTCGGAGATAACCTGTATATCAACGAAATACTTCAGTGAATCGCTAGGAGTGTCCCATTCGACATCCATCAACCTGCCTTTATCTTTATCGCTCAGATTCTTTAGATTGCTGCAATCAACTCTGTGTACAGTGATGCCTTTACCCTTTGAAACATACCCTATGATAGGATCTCCGGGAACAGGATTGCAGCATGTTGCCCTTCTGATGAGCAGATTGTCTGAGCCTTTGACCACGATGCCTGAGTCAGATCCTTCTTTGCCTCTGTTGACATGGTGTTTTTTGGCGGCTTCGATAAGTGCTTGTTCTTTAGCTTTATCTTTATCTTTGTTATCAGCTTCGTAATACTCTATGAGTTTTTGCCCGAGCTTGGAAACTGTGCTTCCGCCGCGAGAAATCTGAAGATACAGCTCATTTACGTTCGAGCAGTTGAAGTCTTTTACAGCTTTGAGTATGTACGCATTCTTTGTAACAAGAGAAGGATCGTAGCCCTTCTTTTTGATATATTCGTTAATATGGGCTTTGCCCTTGTGTATATCGGTATCCTTGTCGGATTTTCTGAGCCAGTTTCTGATCTTGGCTCTGGCCTGAGATGTCTTGCAATTCTTGAGCCAGTCTATGCTCGGCCCTGATGAATTTGCAGAAGTGACAATCTCCACTATGTCTCCGTTCTGGAGCTGATGGTCGATTGTCACCATTTTGCCGTTGACTTTGGCACCAACACATCTGATACCGACGTCCGTATGGATTTTAAATGCAAAATCCAGAGGAGTGCTCTCTGCGGGTAGTTCCATTACATCTCCCGCCGGAGTAAATACGAATACTTGGTTGTCGAAGAGATCGACTTTGAGAGTCTGCAGGAATTCTACGGAGTCGTCGGCTTCTTTTTGCCACTCAAGAGCCTGTCTGAGCCATGCGAGCTTTTGCTCGCTTTCCTCCTCTGTTCCCGACATTTTTCCTTCTTTGTATTTCCAGTGAGCTGCTATACCGTACTCGGCTATTCGATGCATCTCATAGGTTCTGATCTGGATTTCGAAAGGTTCTCCGTTATCACCTATTACCGTGGTATGTATCGATTGATACATATTCGGTTTAGGCATGGCTATATAGTCTTTGAACCTTCCCGGTATAGGCGTCCATCTTGTATGCACGAGTCCGAGAGCAGCATAACAGTCTTTGACACTTCCTACGAGTATCCTGACGGCAAGCAGATCGAATATTTCATCTATCTGTTTATTTTGGATAACCATCTTGCGATAGATGCTGTAAATGTGTTTGGATCTTCCCTTTACATCGTGCTGTATATCGGCTTCGTCCAGCTCATCTGAAATCTCGGCAATTAGAGCGTCGAGGTTTTTTTCGTATTCGGCTTTTTTCTTTTTGACGGCCTGCTCGAGATTCTTATACTCACTCGGATGCAGGAATTTAAGAGCCAGGTCTTCGAGCTCGAACTTAATGCTGAATATTCCGAGTCTGCCGGCCAGCGGCGCATATATCTCAAGTGTCTCAAGCGACTTCGAAATGCGTTTCTCTGACGACATATACTCAAGGGTTCTCATGTTGTGAAGCCTGTCGGCAAGTTTGATAATGAGTACCCTTATGTCCTTAGACATTGCAAGGAACATCTTGCGAAAGTTCTCAGCCTGAACAGCTTCTGTTGAGTCGTAAGAAATGTTGCCCAGTTTCGTAACGCCGTCTACCAGAAGAGCGATTTTCTCATCAAAATCTCGAGTCAGATCTTCGTTTGAGTAATTCGTATCTTCGACAGCATCGTGGAGAAGTCCGGCTATGATTGTTTCGTTGTCCATTCCGAAATTCGCGAGTATTTTGGCCACGGCAACAGGATGAATTATGTACGGTTCACCGCTCTTGCGATACTGACCCTCGTGGAGCGAGCGTGCAATCTCATAAGCTCTTACGATGACCGAGTCATCATATTTGGGATTGATCTCACTCATTTCCTTTATGAACTTTTCGGTGGAAAGGTCTACAACCTTTTGATTAGCCATTAATCCTCCGATTTATTGCGAAAATATGTTTTAAAGCCTTATGCCTTCGTCATCTCTTCTCTTTGCGGATTTCTTTTTAGCTTTTTCTGCTTTAGCTTTGTTGTCCTCGTATTTCGAAATACCATCTTTCTTGGTCAGTTCGTAGAATATAGGGCTGCAGAGGAATATCGATGAGTATGTACCTACAAACACACCGATAATAAGCGGAATGAGGAATCCTCTGAGTTCCTGACTTGCCATAACAAACAGCGGTACCATAACGGCAAATGTCGTAAGCGAAGTCATAAGAGATCTCGAAAGTGTCTGGTTGATACTTGTGTCGATCAGCTCTACGTTTTGTTTGCGTTTAAAGAACTTGGTGTTCTCTCTGATTCTGTCGAATACTACAATCGTGTCGTTTATGGAGTAACCTACTACCGTGAGGATACCTGCGATAAACGGGTTGTTAATAGTAAGGCGCAGAATAGCATAGAGCGAAAGTGTCACGAGCACGTCGTGAGCAAGTCCTGCGACTGCCGCAAGACCATACTGCCATGTCTTAAATCTGAATCTGATGTAAACCAGCAGTACTGCAGCAGCTATAAGGATGGATTTGATGGCGTTTTGCCTGAGATCCTTACCTACCGTAGGTCCGAATTCTTCGGAGGCCAGTACGTCTTTGGCAGGATCAAATCCGTATTTATCAGCGAGAGTATTGATAACTTCAGTTCTCTCTGCAGATTTCAGGTCTTTGATGGTTCTGATAATTATCTGTGAATTATTGTCCGATGCATAAACAATGGTCGGATTCAAGTCATACTCAGCGATAGTATCTTTAACTTCATCGATTGTAGCTTCTTTGCCGAGTTCAATCTGCATCATGGTACCGCCTGTGAAATCGATACCGTAGTTGAAGCCTTTTATAGCGGCAAATCCGAAACCTACGATGATAATCGCAAGGCTGATAGCATAAAACTTCTTGCGCTTTTCGATGAATTTGAAGTGGAAGTTTCCGAGATTGACCTTTGGTGTGCCATCCTCTTTAACTCCGAACATAGAGTTTGTTCCGAATGTCTTGCTCTCTGACATGAGGTTTACGAAGAGCTGAGTGATAAATACAGCAGTAATAACACTCATTACGGTACCGATCATCAGTGTGAGTGCGAAACCTCTGACGGAAGTTGTACCGAAGAGATAGAGCACGAATGCTGCTACAAGAGTAGTTGTCTGTGCGTCTACAACTGTCGAAAGTGCAGCTTTATATCCCATATCTACGGCAACTCTTACGGATTTACCCTTGGCAATCTCCTCTCTGATACGAGTAAAGATGATTACGTTTGAGTCTACCGCCATACCGAGAGACAGGATGATACCTGCGATTCCCGGCAGCGTTAGTACGGAACCCATGCCTACCATAATCCAAAGCACGAGCTGTACATAAAGCAGAAGTGCAAGGTCGGCTACAAGTCCGAGTGCTCCGTATACGAAGAGCATGATCAGCATTACGAGGCCGAGACCAATAGCACCGGCTTTAACGCTTAGTTTAAGAGCGTTGGCTCCGATTGAAGCTGTCTGAACGGATGAGTTAATCTCTGTCAGATTAGCAGGAAGTGCACCGCCTCTGATAAGAGCCGAAAGCGATGATGCTTCAGTCTCTGAGAATCCGCCCGGTCTTGTGATCTCGCAGGATCTCGAATTAATCTTTTCGTTTACCGTAGGAGCAGATATAACCTCATCATCGAGCGAGATGACTATGGCGGTGTTCTGTACGAGATTGCCGTCTTCGTCAGTCATCGTAGGCTGAACTTGTCCAGAGAATGCTTTTTCTGTTGCGTCTGCAAACAGGTCGCTTCCCTCTCCGGTGAAGTCGATTGTAATCTTGTAACCGCCGTTTTGTGTATCGGTTGCAATCTGTGAGTCGCTGATGCCTTCACCTGTAAGAGCGAGTGTGCCGTCCGCCAGGAAGAACTGCAGCTGAGCCGTACGTCCGATTTGTTCAATGGCTTCCTCGGCGTTTTCGACACCAGGCATTTCAACTCTGATTCTGTTAGTTCCTTCGATTGATACCTGAGCTTCACTGATGCCCATTGCGTTAACACGATTTTCGAGAACGCTCTTGGTCTGGTTCATAATAGCTGTGAGCTCAGTTCCTGTCTCCTTGGAATCTGCTTCGAGGAGGACGTAAACACCTCCGTTGATATCAAGTCCGTATTTCAGCTGTTTGCCGAGGTTGTCGAACTTATCTCCGATACCCGTGAACGATACTGTCCACGAAGCAATCAGGAGCAGGATAATAAGTACCGCAAATACTTTTCTTCTACCGCTTTTCATCACATCAAATACCTTTCATTTTAGTTTATTTTTTCAAAAAATCGCAAAATACGACATATAACAATTAACCTCTCTATTTTACTCGTTTTCCCTTGCAATTTCAATGAATTTACGCATCTAAAATGTGTAATTTTGTATTAAATTAAAGACCCGCTTTTGAGGCGGGTCTGTATGTTTTATTCAGCTTTGTCTTCAGCGTTCTCTTCTTCGGATTTCTTGCCGAGTTTTTTAAGTTCCCGCTCGACTTCCA
>CADAJM010000040.1 GCA_902788245.1 uncultured Eubacteriales bacterium
TATGTTCGGAGCCTGTCTTTCCGCAGTGGCAATAACAAATTTTTCCTGTATTGCCACGAGGATGCTGCATCCGGGCAGTGTATTTTTCGTTCCCTCTTGCACGATTTTTATCGCTGCAGGCTCCGCAAAAGAGATATCTACTTGTGTTGTTGCGTTGTTGTTTAAGTTTGCAAAAGAGATATCTACCTACGTTGTTGCGTTGTTGTTTAACTCCGCAAGATAGATATCACCCTGCATTGTTGCGTTGTGGTTTATATGAAGAAAGCGAGGTAATTATTATGGCGAACTATGCCATTATGCGAATAGCAAAAAGAAAGTTAGGTGCTGTTTCCGGCATCTGTAATCATCATGAAAGGTTAAAGGGAAGGTACAAAAGCAACCCGGATATTGATCCAACAAGAACACATCTTAACTATCATTTGGTAGAACCGGACGATAAATACCGTCCGATGCTGCTGAGAAGAATCGAGGAAGTCGGAGCAAAAAGAAGAAAAGATAGCATCGTATTACAAGACTGTTTCATCGGAGCGAGCCCCGATTGGATCAAAGCAAAGAGCATAGATGATCAGAATAAGTACTTCAACTATGCATTCGAATTCTTCTCAAAGAAGTTCGGAAGAGAGAATATTATCTCGGCTGTGGTGCATATGGATGAGGCAACTCCCCATATGCATCTTTGTTTTGTGCCTATCACGGAAGATGGAAGATTATCTTCTAAAGAGATTATAGGTGGTCCGAAAGGGTTGGAGAAACTTCAGGATGAGTTCCATGCTCACATGGTAAAAGAGTATCCCGACCTCACAAGAGGTATCTCAAAACGCATCTCAAAGAGGAAACATATCCCTGTTCACATCTACAAACAGGCCGGAGAATTGTATAAGCATTATGAGGAAATAGTAGATGCTGTTAATGATATTGGTCTTGTGAATAATGCGAAGAAGAAAGAAGATGCGATTGCGCTTCTGGGGAAATATGCTCCTGAGATGGCAGCCATCAAACAACAGATTGCTCCGTCGGAGAATCACATCAAATATCTTGAAGAGAGGATTGCTACCTATGGTCAGATCTCAAACAGAAAGGATAAGGAGATCGAGGAACTTAAAAACGATTTATTCCAGTACAAAGTAACTCTTCAGGATTGGGCAAGAGACCTAAAGAAAATGAAGAAGATAATCGACCAGATACCGCCTGATGTTCTGAAGCAGATGGAAGCTGTGGAAAGAGCAAAGCGGAGAAGTGAAAGAGAGAGGTAAGTCTGATGAGAGGAATCTTAATAAAGCACTCTCTTTTTTTTATGATCTACGATTATTTCGTCTATGGTACTATCGAATACCATGATGAGATACGTATAGCTTTACAAGAGAAGATGCAAAAGATGCAGTGCCACAGGCTGTACACTCTTAGCAAGAAAGCACCGACCGAAGAGGAAAGAGAAGCAGCGAAACAAGAATATCTTGAAACAGTTGGCAAGGTAAGAGCCGACGCATTATCGGGCATATCTGATTAACGGAGTTGTATCATACGACTCCGTAATTACTTTAGAAGAGAAAGGAAAAGAAAAATGACAGACAAAAATATTACGTGTGAGATTACAAGAGAGCTTGCAGTGCTCTCAGAAAATGACAGAGGTTATACCAAAGAAGTGAATATGGTCAGCTGGAACGGAGCCGATGCGAAGTTCGATATACGCAACTGGCATCCGGGTAGAGAAAAATGCGGAAAGGGAATCACACTGACTGAAGATGAAGCATATACACTTATGGATGTATTGAAGGAGGTGTTAAGCGAACAAGAATAATGTAGGAGAATCAAAACATATTCAACAGTTATTGTATCAACGGAGGCGTGACACCTCCGTTTTACTTTGAGAAAGGAGGTGCCGACATGGCGAAGCGCAAAAACGACCTGACCAGTTATGCCATTTTGGCATCTCTGTCGTCTGAAGAAACGTTGGACTATTTGCAGCGTAATGGTATGATTGATGTGGACGATGTCAGAGATAAAATGGTAGATACAGAAAGGAAACAAATACTACTAAAACACCCATACGCTATTAGCCAGGGCAAAGATGGTCGATGGGGCACATGGGTGGCAGACAAAACAAAAAAAGGTGGTCGAAAAAGGCTTGTAAAGACCTACAAGGAGGATCTGGAAGAGGCTATAGTCAAGTTCTATCTGGAGAATGATGAAGAGATTAGGCGTAAAGTGTTGACTCTCAGGCAGCTTTATCCCGAGTGGATTGAGTACAAAAAGCTGCGGTGCGAAGAAACAACTATTCGTAGGATTGATTCAGACTGGAAGAAGTATTATGAGAATTCACCTATTGTGGATAAGCGAATTCGAGATCTTACAAAACTGGAGCTGGACAATTGGATTCACGCACTGATTCGCGAGCATGACTTTACTCAGAAGATGTATGTGAATGTATCTCTAATCATAAGACAGGGTCTGAACTATGCTGTTGATTTAGGAATTATCGAAGAGAATTTATTCAATAAGGTAAGAGTCGATGGCAGGAGGATGTTCAGAAAAGTTCGCAAGAAGAAGGATGAGACACAGGTATATTCCAGAGAAGAAGAGAAGATGATCTTCCAAGAAGCGTGGAACGACTTCGAGAATAGCAAGAGGCTTGTATACAGACTTGCCCCATTGGCAGTGATGTTTCAGTTTTTAACCGGAGTAAGAGTCGGAGAGCTATGCGCTCTGAAATTCTCGGATATAGACGATGATGTGCTGACTGTTTGCCGTATGCTTCAAAGAGATACGGGTAAAGTGGTAGATCATACAAAGAACCATGAGGATAGGGAGATACTTCTTCCGAATGCAGCACTGGAAATCATAGCGGTGTCAAGTAGATACCAGAGGGAGCACAACTGCAAAGGAGAATATATCTTCTCAATTAATGACAAACCTCTCGTATACAGAGAAGTTAATGTGCTGCTAAAGAAGTACTGCGAGCGGTTGGAGATTCCTTACAGATCTTCACACAAGCTAAGAAAGACCTATATCTCATCGCTCATAGATGCAGGCGTAAATATCAATACTATCAGGTCGTACGCCGGTCATGCGGATGAGAAAACTACCTACTACAATTATTGCTTTGACAGAGCACCGGATGCAGAGAAAAAGAGACTTCTGGAGAAAGCCCTAGCTAGCTAAGACGACAGAGAGCAGGCACGCCATAAGGGATAACGCGCAAATCACTTATGGCAAGTACATAATTATTATATAAAAGAAGTCTAAAAACTGCATAAAAAAAGTGTTACCAAAACTAGGTAAGTGTTACCAAGAATCGTACACCCATTCTACACAGAGTTAAGTCTAAAAGTGCGCTGCAAATAGTTCTATAACCACTGAAAATTCAACACCTTCAAGACATGAAAAAACCTCCGATTTCTCGGAGGCCTGTGGTGGACGATCAGGGGCTCGAACCCTGGACACCCTGATTAAGAGTCAGGTGCTCTGCCAGCTGAGCTAATCGTCCGCAAATTGGGTTGGGTGTGCGGCTTTGTGCAATGAAGAAACAATTCATCTGCTATAAAGCCGCTTGAGAATAATAGCATTGACACAGTCACAAGTCAAGACAAAACAATACAAAAATTCCTCAAAACATTGAAATTAAACGAAATTTGTTGTACTATTTCGATGTATAAGTACAAATGCGCATTTTTTGATGTGCAAAAAAGAATCGTCCGAAACGGACAAACACAATTGGAGGTAGTTATAGTGTTCTGTAGTAATTGCGGAAGCCCGCTTGCAGAAGGAGCAAAATTCTGCAGCGAATGTGGAACCAAAGTTGAGGAAACTAAGGTGCGTGATTTCGAAAGCCTCGAGATCGAAGAACCGTCAAACGACACAGATATTCTCGCCGGAAAGCCGCTGGGAGCAGAAGAAGCGTTCGACGCCAGGGTTTCGTTTGACTGGAGCAACGTAATCGACGAACCGCAGAAAAGAGAAATCCCGCAGGGGATCAAATCACCATGGGCAAATACGACTGACAGCATAGATGAAAGAGAAATCTTCTCGGAGATGACTAAGTCTGACGACAGTGATCGCACTATGCGTTACATCGACGTACTCAAGGCGGATAAAGAGGAAAGAGAAAGAGCTGCACTTGACAGATCTATCGAATATACAGAGGTGTTGGAGTATGATCCGGAAATCTTGGGAGGTACAAAGCCACCTAAACTTCGCATGGCACCGCTCTACGAAGATGTAGATGCACCGGTAAAGACGCCGTTCGATGACATGGAAGCAGACTCGCCTGAAGACGAGTATATTCCTTCTTTCGAGCAGCCTGCACGCGATGAAGTGAAGGCAGAGCCGGAAAAAGAAGCTGCTCCTGCAAAGTTCGAGCTTCCTGACTTTCTCAGAAAGGCAGTAGGTTTCGGAGCAGGCAAAGACGAAGTTGTAGAAATCGAAAGAGAAGAGACAGTGGAGCTTCCTGCAGAGGAGCCTGTAGTTGAGGAACCTGTAGTTGAGGAGCCTGTAGTTGAGGAAACTGTTTTCGAGGAGACGCAGACAGAGTCCGCAGAGGACGCTTACCTCGACGAAGATCTCTACCTCGAACTGTCCGAGCCACCAAGATCGGACCGCATTTCCAGAATCGATGCTCACGCAGCTGAGTACGAAGAAGCAGACGATGATGATGAGGCAGATGAGCCTGTTGATGAGGAAGAACTCTTCACAGAGATGACAGAGCCTGAACATAAGAAAACAGGCATGACAATAGCAGCTCCTGCGGATGAGGAAGCTGAAATAGAAGCGCTTAAGAAAAGACTTGCAGAGCTGACGGGAACAGTTGAGATTGATCCTGAGCTTCTCAAAGAGACCGAGGCCGAAGAGACGGTTGAGGAAGTAGTTGCTCCTGTAGAAGAGCCTGCAGAGGAGGGGTCGTTCGAAGCCCTCGGTGCGGATTTCACATTTGAACCGGTAGTAACACCGGCAGATGACGCTATGTTTGCGGATCTCACTCCTGCAAGCGAGCCTGCAGCACCGATCGTGGAGCCTGAAAAAGAGCCGACATTTGATGATTTCATGTTCGAGCCTGAGGTAACACCGGCAGATGACGCTATGTTTGCGGGCCTGACTCCTGCAAGCGAGCCTGCAGCAACTGTTGAGGAGCCTGTAGTTGAGCCTGCAGCAGAACCTGTAGTGGAGCCTGTAGCAGAACCTGTAGTGGAGGAGCCTGCAGTTGAACCTGCAGTAGAGCCTACATACGGACTTTCTCTGGATGATGAAGTTACTGCCAACGTGCCACCTGTAGTAGAGGCGCCTGTAGTTGAGCCTACACCGGAGCCTGTAATCGAGCCGGTAGCCGAAACTCCGGCAGAGAGCTCGGCAGAGGACACATTGTTTGCTGCATTCACTCCGGGTGAGCCTGAAAAATTCGAAGAGGAGTCACCGATAGTAGGATTCGCTCCTGCGGTAACAGAAGAAGTAAAAGAGGAAGAAATCGAGGCGCCAACCGCGGCAGAGCCTGCAGTGATCAGCCTTGATGACTTTACGGCCGAAGAGCCTGCAACAGAGCCTGTAGTAGAGACTCCGGTTGTTGAAGCTACACCTGAACCTGAACCTGTAGTTGAGACTCCTGCCGCAGAGCCGGTAGTCGAGGAGCCAAAGACAACTGATGCTGTATCCCTTGAGGAACTTGAGAAAGACCTATTCGGTAATACAGTGGGCGAGGAGACAGAGGCAGAAACTACAAAGAAAATAGATAAGTTCTACACTCTGTACAGAAAGAACGAAGAATTCCAGAGACTGCTTGACGAAGAGTACAGCAGACTCAAGGGAGAGAATATAGAAGTGCCTGAAGAAGAGCCATCACTCGGACTCGGAGCAAGTGTAAGCGGAGCTACAGAGGCGGCCAAAGAAAGCGTCGTTGAAGCAGCAGCTGAAGCCGAAAAAGAAGAAGTAAAAATCTTCGGCACAGAACCTATACTCGAAGAGATTGCGGCAGAGACTAAACCTGTAGAGGACGCAACCATCTACCAGATGGAGATGCCTGAAGATCTCGCGGAAATCGCCAAAAATGCTGAGAACGCCGAGAACAGCGGATTCAGCGTCGAGGGCGCTACCGAGGAGAAGAGCTTCGGTCTGGGAGAAGTAGCCGGAACTGCAGCAGCAGGCGCAGCAGCGGGTACTGCTCTCACCAAGGCAGAGAAGAAAGCCGCTAAGAAGGCGGAGAAAAAAGCTAAGAAAGAGGCAGCAAAGAACGTAGATCCTCAGGTTGAGTATGAGAATGTAGACGCCGGAAGTACAATACTTACGATTCTTGCAGTCATAGTTGCCGTGCTCCTCGTGGTGCTTCTCGCCATCATCCTGGTTCTGCATCTTGCACCTAGCAGTGAACTGGCACTCGGCATTGATGAGTTTATTGAAAACATCACAAGCCGCTTCAGTGTGATAAATACTTTCGGAGGACACAGACTCCTCTAAGTCGCATTTGCATGATGATTGTATAAATTTGCAGCGGCAGCTGACGCTGCCGCTGTACTTTTGTAAGGAGGACAATAAATTGGCAGTTTATACAAAGGAAACCCAAAAGGCCAGAAGAGCGGCCAAGGTTGATGAACTGAAAAGCAGACGCAAGGCACCTCGCAAGGGCCTGTCTTTTATCTTGATGCTGATCGCAGTTGCACTGGCGGTGCTTCTTCTTACGGTCGGATTCATCACAGATTGGCTGTGGTTCAAAGACCTCGGCTATACTTCCGTATTCTGGAAGAAGCTGGTTACTCAGCTTACTATAGCGGGGCCGGTATTCGTCGTAATGACACTTTTGGCGAGGTTCTATCTCAGGACACTCAAGAACGGATACTTTAAGAAGATTGAATCGCATGAGATTCCGAATGCAAAGAAGATAAACAGAACATCATGGACCCTGTCTGCGCTGTTCGGAATTCTGACGGCGGTATTTGCCACGAGCGGTACTTGGCTGACATATCTGAAGGCAGCCAATGCGACAAACTTCGGACTGAAAGATCCGCTGTTCAATCTGGACATAGGTTTCTACATCTTCAACCTCGATTGGTATGACAAATTAAATGAGATCATAATTGCAGCCGTAATAGGAATGGCCGTAGTTACGCTCATTTATTACGCATACCTTCTCTCGGTAAGGACACCGGATTTCTTCAAGCGCGATGATGACGGCCCGTCCACGGCCGAGGAGATCTTTGAGGAAGAGGAAGAATCTGAGCCTAAGGTTATCTACCGCACGCCTATCGACCATTCCGTAATCGGAAGGATGGGAAGAGCAGCCAAAAATGCGGTCGAGACAGCATTCGACAAAAATCACAAAAAAGCCAAAGGCCGCAACGTGGATATCAACAACAGCAACCTCGATCACCTGATGGAGATTGCGAGCGGCAAACTCATAATCCTCGGCGTTATTTTCTATCTCATGCTCGGTGCGGACTTCTTCTTAAAGCAGTTCGACCTGCTGCACACGCACACAGGTGCTGTATACGGTGCGGGCTTTGTAGATGTAAACGTAACGCTTTGGCTCTACCGCATCATCATGGTGCTTTCGGTTATCGGAGCGGTGACGCTTGCCATACATATTAAGAAGGGAGAGATCACGAAGCTCCTCAAGATTCCTGTAATCATGGTGCTCGTGTTCGTACTCGGAAATGCAGCGGGCAAAGCAGTACAGACGCTCATCGTAAGTCCGGACGAAATCAACAAAGAGTCCAAATACCTTGAGAGCAATATCGAATACACGAGGCATGCTTACGGCGTGGACGATGTCAGGGTTGCCACATACAAAGCTGATGATTCCCTCAACGCGGATACCATCACGAGCAACGAGGAGACCATCGGCAACATCAGAATCAACGACTACGAGCCGGTTGAGGATTTCTACAACCAGACTCAGAGTATCCGTCAGTACTACAGATTCAACGATGTAGATATTGACAGATACAATATCAATAACAATCTCACCCAAACCTACCTCTCCGCAAGAGAGATAGACGAGGAGAAAATCTCCAATACTTGGATTAACAAACATCTCAAGTATACACACGGTTACGGAGTTGCCGTATCTCAGGTAGATACAGTTACGGCTTCGGGACAGCCTGACGTAATCGAGGGCAATATCCCTCCGGAGACAAATGTCGCAGAGCTCAAGATTGAAAGACCTGAGATCTATTTCGGAGAACTCACCAAGGACTACATAATCGTAAATACCAAGGAATCCGAGTTCGACTATCCGGACGGAAGTGAGAATAAATATACCGAGTATGAGGGTAAACACGGCATCAAGCTGAACCTCCTCAACAGAATTCTCTACGCCATGAGAGAGGGAAGCATCAACATACTCGTTTCATCGAATATCACATCGAATTCGAAGATTATGTACACAAGATCCGTAGTCGACAGGGTAAGGAGAATCATGCCTTATCTCTCGTACGAGGAAGACCCGTACATGACCATAATCGACGGCAAACTCTACTGGATACTCGACGCATACACAACGAGCAGCAAGTATCCGTACTCAGAGCCGTACACTGCAGAGATCAACGGAACGAACTACATCAGAAACTCGGTCAAGGTAGTTGTGGACGCTTACGAAGGCACGGTTGACTTCTACATAGTCGACGATGACGATCCTATCGCCAAGACTTACCAGAAGATTTATCCTAAACTCTTCAAGTCTTCGAGTGAGATCAGCGACGAACTTCGCAAGCACCTCAGATACCCGAACACCATGTTCAAGATCCAGGCGGAGGTTTATACGAAGTACCACATGAACGAGGTCAAGGTTTTCTATCAGAAAGAGGACCTTTGGGATATCGCGCATCACATCTACGGCACCGAGCAGATTCAGATGGAGCCGAGTTACTACGTATTCAATTTGCCGGACACAGAGGAAGGCGCGGAATTCATCAACATGGTTCCGTTCACACCGAAGTCCAAGCAAAACATGACGGCCATTATGATGGGCCGCAACGACGGAGACAACTACGGCCAACTCATCGTCTACACGATGCCTAAGAACAAGAACATCTACGGACCGATGCAGATCGAGGCTCAGATAGACCAGAACCCACAGATTTCTCAGGACTTCGCTCTCTGGAAATCCTCGGGATCCACATATAAGAGAGGAGACCTCTTCGTAATACCTATCGGCACATCCCTGATGTATGTCGAGCCGGTATACCTCGAGGCATCCAACCAGGCTATTCCGGAAGTCAAGAGGGTAATCGTGGCTTACCAGGATAAGATCGCATACGAGGCGACTCTGGCAGAAGCCCTTGTAAGTCTCTTTGGCGGCAGTGCCGGAGATAAAGAGAATAAGATAGACGGCGTGGATGACGGTGACGGAGCTGCATCCGACGATGTACAGTCGCTTATCAACAAAGCCCAGAACGCGTACAACAAGGCCATCGAGGCTCAGAAGAACGGCGACTGGGAAGGCTACGGGAAATACATCAAGCAGCTCGAGAACTATCTCGCCAAACTCGCAAACGAGAGCGCCGCACCTGCAGCTGACGCGAATGCAAATGCAGCTGCAGCTGACGCAAACGCCGATGCAAATGCTGCTCCGGCGGATGCGGAGGGCGCCGCATAAAGGAACAGCGGCGCGCGGCGCGGGATTAGATTGCAAAACCATGATAAATTTTGATTTAAACAGAATGCTATTTACACTTGCACCGGATGAGCACGATGCCGAGACCATAAGGGCCAGGCTCCTCGCTCACCCGGAGCTTAAATTTGTCTCATTTACGGGTGTGGATATGGGAAGCCACAACACGGATGAGAAAATCCCGGTGGGGGCATTTCTCGATGATATGGAGAGGATGCTCAAAGACGGAGTGCAGACGGACGGCTCTTCCGTAGCCCTCCCGACCATTGCGGATCTTTCGAATGCGAGAGTGGACATAGTTCCGGACCCTGATGTGAACTGGTATGTCGAATACAACTTCGATAACAGGGATTACGAGACAGGGCTCCCGACAGGAACTCTCAGGATACCTTCCTTCCTCCGTCACAACGGAGACAAGATGGTAGGCTCGAGAATTTTCCTCAAGGACAGGACCGAAAGTTTCCTGAAAGAACTTGAGATACTATTGAAGGACAATCCCTATGTGTTTGACCACATAGGTGGTATTAAAAGCTTCGATGATATAGAAGAACTTGTGCTCACCAATTCGACGGAGCTCGAGTTCTGGGTCAAGACACCGGAAGACAGGGCGGACAGACAGCAGCTTTCCATCGCACAGGAACTCAAAGAGCAGTACTGGCAGAGGGTAACCGGCCCTGTGGCAACAGCACTCGAGCAGACGCTGGAGATACTGGACCACTACGGATTCTGCGTGGAGATGGGCCACAAAGAAGTCGGCGGAGTTAAAGCCAAAATGGGAAACTCCGGCCACTTCGACCACATCATGGAACAGCTTGAGATCGATTGGAAATATTCGAATCCTATGCAGGCAGCGGATAACGAAAGCCAGGTCAAGAAGATAGTGCGCGATGTTTTCCGCATGAACAACCTGGAGGTTACATTCCTTCCGAAGCCTATATACGGAGTTGCAGGATCGGGAGAACACACTCATTTCGGAATTGCCGCAAGGCTTAAAGACGGAAGCACAGCCAATCTCTTCGAGCCGTCGGATAAGGAAAGCGAGTTTATGAGTCCGATCGGATTCGGAGCGCTAATGGGACTTCTCAAACACTATGAAAAGCTTTATCCGATTGTAGCGCCTACACATAATTCGTTCCAGAGACTCAAGCCGGGCTACGAGGCTCCGGTTTGCACGGTTACCTCGCTCGGAATGGATCACAGCACACCATCGCGTAACAGAACGGTACTGGTCGGTCTCGTCAGGGACCTCAAGAACCCTCTTGCAACGAGGTTTGAACTGAGGTCGCCTAATCCGCATACGAACACCTACCTGATAATCGGTGCGACATACATGACCATGCTCGACGGCATACGTGCGGTGCTTGAAGAACAAAAGGCTTCAACGGATCTCGAGGCATCGATAAGCAAGAAGTACGGAGCTTCGGATTTCTATCTTGAAAAGGACAGAGAGTACAGATCCGAACGTGATATATATCTGGACTACACTCTGGAGGAGAGGGAGAAACTTTTCGGCAAGCCGCCGGCAAACGTGTGGCAGGCCTTCCTCGCATGGGGAGACGGAGAGTGCCTGAAAAAAGAGGTGGAGATAATCACCGGCGGGCACGAGATCGACTACATGATACTTCGCTCATACCGCGCACAGATGATACTCAAGTGGTCGATGGAATACCACGACAGATACATTCAAAACACCATGGACTTCCTGCGCGACTGCGTCAGACTTCACAATGATGATACCAACGAATACGATGCGGAGAATTGGAAGCAGATAAGCGAACTCAAATCGCTCATCGGTCACGAGGAAAAGGGCAGGGCTTCGCTTCTCATGAGAGCGAGGATTGCCATAGATGAAAAGAACTATTCGGAGCTCAGCAAGCTCGAACTAGAGATTGAAGAGAAGCTCGATGAGCTGAGACTCGTATATGACAAATATTGCAGGAATATATTTTAGGTAAAAGAAGATGCTGGATATCAAGAAACTTAGAGAAGATTTCGACGGAGTTAAGAAGAGAGTCGAAAGAAGAGGAAAGGGAGACTTCGGCCTGGATGCTGTGCAGGAGCTCGATGTTTCGAGGCGCAAGATACTCGCCGAGGTGGAAGCCCTTAAGAACAAACAGAACACGACTTCCAAGGAAGTGCCTAAACTCAAGAAAGAGGGCAAAGACACGACTGCTCTTTTCGCTGAGATGAAGGAACTCTCGGGCAGGATCAAAGAGCTCGATGCAGAGGTCGGCGAGATCGAAGAGAAGCTCAAAGACGTGCTACTCGGAGTGCCTAACACACCGAATGACAAAGTGCCAGAGGGCGACGACGACAGCGACAACGTAGAGATCAGGAAGGTCGGAGAGCCGGCCGAATTTGCTTTCGAGCCTAAGGCTCACTGGGATATAGGAGAGGGCCTGGACATTCTGGACTTCGAGCGCGGCTCCAAACTCTCGGGTGCGAGATTCACGGTATACAAGGGCGCGGGCGCAAAGCTCGAGCGCGCTCTTATCAATTTCATGCTTGATCTACATACAGAGGAGCAGGGATACACGGAGATACTTCCGCCGTTCATGGTCGGACGGGAAGCCATGACGGGAACGGGCCAGCTCCCTAAATTCGAGGAGGATATGTACTACCTGCCTGCCGGAGATCTGTTCCTGATTCCGACAGCAGAAGTGCCTGTCACAAACCTCAGATCAAAAGAGATTATTCCGGGAGAGGAAATGCCGGTTTACTATACGGCGTATACTCCTTGCTTCCGCAAGGAGGCCGGCGCAGCCGGCAGAGACACAAGGGGTCTCATACGCCAACACCAATTCAACAAAGTCGAGATGGTCAAATTCGTGGCTCCGGAGACCTCATATGATGAGCTCGAGAAACTCACCGCAGATGCAGAGGAGGTTCTCAAGAGGCTCGGCATCCCGTACAGGGTAGTCATGCTCTCTACGGGTGACCTCGGATTCAGTTCGGCCATGACCTACGACATCGAAGTATGGATGCCGAGCTACGGCAGATACGTTGAGATTTCCAGCTGCTCCAACTTCGAGGACTTCCAGGCCAGAAGGGCGAACATCAAGTTCAGAAGGGATAAAGATTCCAAGGCCGAATTCGTCCACACTCTGAACGGCTCAGGCCTTGCGGTAGGCCGCACGCTCGCTGCCATACTCGAGAACTTCCAGCAGGAAGACGGCAGCGTAGTAATTCCGCCGGCCCTCAGACCGTATATGGGCGGCCGCGAAAAATTGTAAATAAAATTGGTCCGATTTCGGACCAATTCAGACCGTAGACAAAGTCCAAGTTTCTAGAGCGAAGCTTGGGCTTTTCTCATGCAAAAGAAAATTTGAAATGTGAAATAGAAAATAATTTGCTGAAA
>CADAJM010000041.1 GCA_902788245.1 uncultured Eubacteriales bacterium
TGAGGACATCGGCTCTGTCGATTTTACCTTCGACATAGACCTCTTCATCTCCGATCTTTATTTTGATAGGTTCAAAAGCCCCGCCTCTTCCGAAGCTTTCTTCGAACGCAGCCGAACTGACAGTCTCTGCGCCGAGCTGGCTTGCCATGGCCTTGGCTGCTTTGGCGCAAATTTCTCTGATTCGCTCCATCCTGAATTTCTCGGTGCCGCTTGAGATAAACAGCCCGCCCCTGTACGAGGACGCCACCGCATCGAGTTCCTCTGTCACGAGCCTTTCGAGCGCCTCATCATCTCCGTCTTTTATGGCATCGAGCAGTGCCCTGTCTCCTACCAGCTTTCCGGCAACCGCCATAAGGCACTCGTGGTAGGCATCTCCGACCGACCTCGGGTCCGTCGCGAAATCTCTCTCCTCTTGAGGACCGAGTCCGTTGTTTACGTAGTATTTGAAAGGGCAATCGAAATAGTTGCCTATCGAAGATGCGCTGAGTTTAAGCCTCTCTCTGTTTCCTTTGTAAAGCTTCGAGGCGATGCCGGCACCCAGAGCCTTCATCTCGTTGTCGTATTCGGATGCAGCCAGCATAATGTCGAGGTCTTTCTTCCTGTTATCCCTGTACCATTTGATCATGGCCCTCGTCAGTTCTTCCCCGTCCTCATCATGCGATCTGCTGTCTTTTATGTGAACCGCGAGGTGCCTCAGGGCATCGTCCGCAGTCTGAACCATGTCCATGCCCCAGCCCTCGCTGATTATGTCTTTTTTTATCAGGCCTTTCTCTTCAATCTGAGGGAAAAGTTCGCTTAGAGAATCTATCAGAGGCGACTGATTCGCATCATTTCCGCTCGTGTCCGTCATAGAATAACTGATGTACAGTTTATCGCTCGGAGCGGACATCATCCTGTACATGGCCGCATTCTCTTCGTTCATGCGAACTTCGTCGAGAGCCCCGAGCACAAAGCCCCTCTCTCGGAAGAAGTCTTTTTCATCTATAGAGAACAGCCCCTCCGTGCTTGGCTGAAGAGGAAGCACTCCCTCGTTTGCGCCGAGCACAACCGCGGCCTTCATCGGCCTAGGCCTCGTTCTTATCATTGTGCCGAGAGAAAGTCCGTCGGCAGCGTCAGGAATGACTCCGACTTCCACATCAAGAAGTCCCGCAACATAGAGTTCCGTGAACTCATCGAGTTTGAGTTCCTCGTCTCCCATAATCTCGCTCATCTGAGCGAGCATTTCTATCGCTTTTTCGTAGCTTTGAACGAGCCTCTGTGCTTCATCGGAAAATCCGTCTTCAGCCGCGAGGGACGCAGCATCATTTACTTTTTCCGTGAGTTTCCACGCGGACTCAAGATAGTTCTTGAAATTTTCGGTAAAGTCCGCAACCTTGGTATTCTTGCTGATAGCGCCCAGGCCTTTCATCGCATCGGATATGACTGCGCGCATTTCGTTCAGCCTTGCAAAGGTCTCCGCGCCCACCTGGTCCTCTCCGTATTTAAACTCTCTGTCCCACATCGAGCCCCTGATGCGGTAATTTCTGACGTAATTTTCGAGCGATTCCACATCCTCATCCGCGAAATCCGTCATGCCGGATTTAAGCATGGCAAATATGAACTGCGGCGATCTGTTATATTGCTCGAAGCGCAGCAGGTTGACCATAAATGCAACCGCCGCCGTATCCGTAATCCTTCTGACGGCATCGGAAAATACAGGCAGACCGTACTCGGCAAACACGCGCCTGATGATAGGCTGCATGCCTCCCTCGTCATTGGCTATGACCTGGATATCGCTCATCTTGTATCCGAGATCTCTCACCAGGTGCCAGATGTATGCGGCTGCGTTCTCAGCCTCGTAGTACGGATTGGCTGCGCATACCAGGGTCAGATCCTCCGGAGTGAATTCTGAATTTTCGCTGTTTCCTGTCGGATTTTCCGGATCAATCTCGCGCCAGAGATATTTCTCTATGCGTTCGATAGTCTCGGACTTTTGCAGAGAATATGAATCGTCGATTTCCTCGCAGGATACTTCGATACCTTCCTCTGCCGCGCGCCTTCTGAGCAGTGATTCGAGCTGCTCATCGAGGCCGAAATCGCTCCTGTTGATTATAAAATTCACTTCGTCCGCTTTTTTGGACAACTCCATCAGAGCGTTGGTGAACTTAGGCGTGACGCTGTCGTATCCGTAAACCCAGATGCTCTTCCCTTTGACCATCTCAGATTTTTCGATGGCATCTATGTACATGGAGATATAGTCTTCGGGGTCTGTGTAGAGTCCTTTTATGGAATCCTCGTAGGACTTAATGACGCTGCTCAGTTCCTTTATCTTGGACTGCAGAAGCGGTATGTCTTTGGCATCATCAAGCATTTCCTCGAGTTCATCCGCGTCTAAATTCTGCTGCTTGAACTCCGATATGAAGTCGTTGAGCATATTCGTAAATGTAATCCTGCCTGCCATGCGACGGAAAATGTCAAAGCCCTCTTTTCTCTCCTTAATAAGTTTGGTCAGGAGCATGAAGCGCCCGTATTTATCCAGCATGCGAACCGACTCGCTGCCCTGTTCCTGGAGCATTCTAAGTCCGAGCCTGTTCATCGAGAGCACCTCCACATCGAATAGGCAATCCGTCTCCAGATACAGCAGGGCCTGCTCCTCCGCAGCCAGCGTGTATTGATTCGGCACCAAAACAAGCGTCTTAGCTCCGCTCTCTTTAATAGAGTCGTAGATAAAACGCTCTTTGGCTATATTCTCTCTTCCGGCATGCAATTTTAACATCTCTATTATTCTACTATAAGCGGAGCAAAAAGGCACAGATTTGCCTTCAGTTTTTGGCTCGCATGTGTGCAAGTGTCAGGCAACTATTGAAAGTTTCGTCCAAAACTACTACAATATCAACTGTCTGAAAGGGGTTTAAAATGCCAAATATAAAATACATTACGCGCGTTCTTACCGGCGTGAGATTTAAGAAAATGAATATGACCATGGATGTGGTCAAGGAGAAATGCGGACAGAGCAAACTCTATACATTTTTTGATATGCTTTGGTGTGCCGTGAGATACGGAGCGGGCTACTACGACTACACGATGTTCGGGTTCTATGATATGAACGGCAAACAGCGCGACACATATCTGACCCGCGTTCGCAATAAAAAAGTTTTCGAACTGATGAACGACTACAGTTATGAGGATCTCTTCGATGACAAGATTCAGTTCAATAAACTCTTCGAGAAATATCTTCACAGGGGATATCTCGACGCAGTCAGCGCAACGCCGGAGGAGATGGAGGCGTTCCTCAAGGGACAGGATTCTTTCTTCGCCAAACCAAACCACAGTTCCTGCGGCGATGGCATCGAAAAGCTTTACGTCACCGATTTCAAATCAGCAGAAGAAGCTCTTGAGTACGTAAGGAAAAAAGACATTCCTATACTCGAGCACTCATTGCCTCAGCATCCGGACATGGCTAAACTCCATCCGGAATCGGTTAACACCATAAGGATACTGACCGATCTCGTCGGAGATGAGGTGCTGATTCCGTATACCGTAGTTAAGATGGGCAGAGGCAGCGGATACTGCGACAACTCAGGTCAGGGCGGCATACTGTGCAGAGTGGATCCCGAAACAGGCAAGATTATCTCGGTTGCAACCGACGACTACTTCAATATATTCGAAAGCCATCCGGATACCGGCATCAAATTCATAGGTTACCAGCTTCCTATGTTTAAGGAAGCAATCGAAATGGCCAAGGAAGCCGCGCATGTGGTTCCTCAGATCAGGCATATCGGATGGGACATCGCCATCACGCCTGACGGTCCGGCTATCATCGAGGGAAATGAAACCCCGGGCACAGATTTATGCCAGCTTGCGCCTCACTATCCTGAAAAGGAAGGTCTCTGGCCGTTCTATAAGAAGATATTGAATCTGAAATAGACATTTGCACGACTTGAATGAATGAAAAAGGCCTGCTTTTCAGCAGGTCTTTATTGTATGCTATTTGTTTGCCTCGCTCGCATCCTGCGCGAGTTTGGCTCTGACGAACACATCGAGGTCGCCGTCCATGACGGCTTCGACATTGCCGACCTCGGCGCCCGTCCTGGTGTCCTTGACCATGGTATACGGCTGGAAGACGTAGTTCCTGATCTGCGAACCCCACCCTATCTGAGACTGATCGCCTTTTATCTCATTTAGATTTTCCTTGTGGGCCTCCTCGGCAATCTTAGTCAGTTTGGAGATGAGTATCTTCATCGCTACTTCGCGGTTCATTATCTGCGATCTCTCATTCTGGCAAGTGACCACTATTCCCGTCGGAAGGTGCGTGATTCTGACCGCCGAATCGGTCGTGTTGACGTGCTGACCTCCAGCGCCGCCCGATCTGTACGTATCTATTTTCAGATCCTGCGGGTTGAGTTCAACTTCTATATCGTCTCCGAGTTCAGGCACAACCTCGACTGCGGCAAATGAAGTCTGCCTCTTACCCATAGCGTTAAACGGCGAAATCCTGACCAGTCTGTGAACGCCGTTCTCGGATTTCAGCATTCCGTAAGCGTTGTCTCCCTCGACATAAATGGTAGTGCTTTTGATGCCGTAATCCACGTCATCCTGCCTGTCGAGTATCTTGGTCTTAAAGCCTTTCTTCTCGCAGTACCTGAGATACATTCTCTCAAGCATCTCGGCCCAGTCGTTGGCCTCGACTCCGCCTGTACCTGCGTGAACGCTCAGAATGGCATCGTTTGAGTCGTATTTGCCCGACAGCAACATGCGCGTTCTGAGTTCTTCGAGTTCATCCGACAGAGATTCGAAGTTTCTGCTGATTTCCTTCAGCTCGTTTTCGTCTCCGAGTTCTTCGCCTATTTCTATAAGTTCCGGCAGCTCCGTTATTCCGGACTCGAGCCTCTCATATGCGCCCAGCCTGTCCTCGAGCGATTTCTTTTCCTTTAATACTTTCTGGGCATTTTTCTGATCATCCCAGAATCCGTCCTTGAGGCTCTCGCCCTCAAGCGTCTTAATTCTTTCTCTGAGCCCTGCCGGGTCAAAGATAGCCTCCCACTTCCGCGACTTTCTCGTTTAGAGCCGGAAGTTGGCTTCTGATTTCATCAAGTTGTATCATCTTTTTCTCCTTATATTAAATCCAGCAGTTCGCTTGGGGTGGCGATTTGGTGGGTGGGCGCGTAGCCGTCGGCTGCCATGGAGTCCATGTCAACATAGTGGCTCCAGCCGACAAGTACGCTGTCGACGCCTGCGTTCTGGGCGCAGCCGACATCGTACTTGGTGTCGCCTATCATGATGGCGGCACCCGGCTCCGCGCCGAACTTCTCAAGTATCGCAGTGACCGACTCCGGGTCAGGTTTGTGCTTTGACACGTCCTCCACGCTTATTATCTCATCTACGCAGTCCTCTATGCCGAGATCCCTCATGTAGTTCGTAAGGCTGTGCCTCGTCCTCGAGGTCGCGATGCCCACTTTGCATCCCCTCGCTCTCAGCTCATCCATCAGTTCTCTGACGCCGGGGAACACATAGACCTTTCCGGCATTGTGCTCCTCCTGGTACTTCCTGTAATAGTCCACGACCTCCTCGATCTCCGCGTCGGGAATCAGGCAGGATATGGTGTGCCTCAGGGTCTCACCAAAAGTCGCCTCGATGTCCCTGACCGGCAGCTCGTGGCCGAGATAGTTTCGGAAAGTCGCCTGCCAGGACTCGAGGATTATGTCGTTTGTATTGGCGATGGTGCCGTCGAAGTCAAATATAATATATCTTTTTTTCATCTTTTTTATTAGCTCGCTGCTTGACGCGGCATCAGCTGAACAGTGTTTTGAAAAAGCTCTTGATTGCGCCGCCCACGCTTTTCTCAGCTCTTGCGGCCGCTATCGGCGATGCTTTTTTCAGATAGTCGTATATGACGTTGCCCATTATCTCGGCGAGTATGATGTGGCCTGCTTCTGACGGATGAAGTCCGTCTTCGTTGGTCGCAGGGTCTATCTGGTCGTATACATATACGTAGCGCACGCCCATCTCGCTGCAAATCTCGGAGATGATATTGTCATAGCTTTCGACCAGTTCGCTCTTCCAGGCTCTTGTTCTGTCCCAGTATACGGGGTCGGTGCGCGAGTCATCGACCGGCGTCAAGCCGAGATAGATGACCTTGTCCGTAAATGATTTCGCTATTTCGATAAGGCTTCTGACGTTGGACCTAAACGCTTCCTCATCGTTTACGATCTCGCCTTCGAGTATCTGCGTGTCGTTGATGCCGGCGGCGATTACTATGATGTTGTTTGCATCGTCAAGCACCCTGCCCTCGCACTCTCTTTCTAATCTTTCGAGTATCTCCGTGGTGCTCTGTCCCGATATTCCCATATTAAACACATGGCAACTCGTGATTGAGCTGTCATGTGCCAAAGCGAGTCTGAGGCGGTTTACCCAACCGCCCATCTCGAGATCCCGCTGTCCGTATGTGATGCTGTCGCCGAAGACGAGGATTTTGTTTCTTACCATCCGCCGCCTCCGCCGCCGCCGACGCCGCCACCGGAGAATCCGCCGCCGCTGAAGCCGCCTCCGCCGCTCCAGCCACCGCCGCCGGAACCACCGCTCCATCCGCTTCCTCCGCTTGAAGGAGGCGCAGGGATTACGATGTTATTGGCTACGCTGTGCGAGCAATTGCTCATCATACGTCCCATCATATAGCCGTCAAAGTAGTCGAAGCGTCCGCCGGTGCCGACATACCAGGTCGGCTGTACGACAGGTATATTCTCAAAGTGTTTAATCCATTTGTTGGTCAGTCCGAATACGTATGCATACGGGATGATATGGTAGAAGTACTCAGGGTCCTCCTCCACCAGTTCCTGTATCTTATCCAGCTCTGCTGTCTTGATGAAATCCCTGAATCCGAGAGTTCTTCCGAGCAGATCCGTGTATCTGTCCGTCTTGGCGATGGATATGACGGAGAAGAATACAGCAACGAGGGTTCCTATAAAGAGGAATCCCGACATGAGCAGGAGTTTGCCGACTCCGTGTGAAGCTGAATTTAGTTCAAGCGGTGCGCTTGCAGGAAGCAGCACGAGACCTATGGTAAAGAACCAAATCGCAGCGAGCGTCTTGAGCACTGTCTTGACCTTGCTGGTGGATCTGATGCGATCGTATACCGAGCACATTATGGCAGTAGACACGAGAATGTGGAATGCCGCCCATATGAATGCGAATGTCCTGTCCTCTCCGCCGTACGAACCTATCCACGAAGTGAATGCATATGCCGGCATGATTGCCGCAAACGCCGCACCGATTCTGGCCGTCCTGGACTCAGGTCTGTTGATGGACTGAGCCCCTTTGTACATGGAGGCAAGCTGCTGAGTGGCCTGCTGGAATTTGCTTCCGAAACTCGTGCCGAGTTTGGTGCTCTCCGCCACATCTCTCGCTCCGTCTTTGAATATTCCTTTGTATATCGTCCTTACGTATGACGGCTCATCCATACCCGGCTCACTGACCGCGGTAAAGATGTAGTTGTCGGTCGATTTTTCTTCTATGGTCATGTATCCCTTGTCCGCGAGATAGACGATGGTCGATACGATATCTTCTTTGTCCGCTTTGCCGTCGATGATGTATCCGACCTCACCCGGAGACAAGCCCTCAGGCGGATAGAACTCAAGGGTTTTAACCATGTGCTTATCCCTGCCATAGAGATACCAAAGAAGCACCGCACCGAAAGGTCCGAGCAATGCCATGAAGAAATTCCATGGTCCCAGTTTGCCGAATTCAGGCGCTCCTACCCAGTAGCCCTCCGGGAGTTCAGCCGTTATGGTAATTCCGTGATGAGCCGGTATATTCGTCGCAGTATATGTAATCGTGCGCGCAGCCTCGTCTGTTTTGAGAAGCACGTGGTCTTCGTTGCCCTCAGTGCCGTAGCCGCCTGAATAAACCTCAACTTTGCTGAGGTCGGTGTCCTTAGGAAGCGTCACCGTTCCGCGGACTCTCGCTATATCCGTCTCCCAGTCGGTCGGAATCAGGTTGATCAGCATCATGTCCTTTTCGGTATTCTCATCATCATACATCGCTAAATTATAGTAGATGAGATAGTCATTCTCCCCTGTGAGAGTGTAGCTTCCACTTCCGATTTTGATTACGTTATAGCCGTTTTGGGTATATGCTTCGTACTCGTATCCCGGCACCTTGATTCCGGAAATCTTACTTCCGTTAATCGGGATGTATCTGTAGATGCCGTGATGCGGAGTCATATAGTCAATCGTGAGTCTCTCCTCGAAATCGTAGGAGTTGTTTTCGTGAACCTGCACATTGACTTCATAGTCCGTCGTATACATGGTGTTGTCCGTCGCATACGCCGCTCCGCCGTCGCTGCCCCAAGGCATCATGAGCACGCAAACGCAGACAGCAGCCAATACTGCCGCAATTCTGCGCCCGATATTTCTCTTAAACGAAATGTTTTTCATTTCTATAATCCCTCGTCAAATTCTTCGGTGTGCATCTTAGGGAAGTTGAAGAGCTCTGCAACCAGGCTGGTCGGGAATCTCTCGACCTTTGTGTTGTAGTCTCTGAGAACTGCCGCGAGGTACTTCTTTGCATTGTCGATGTCCTCGGCAGTTCCGGACTCTTCGTATTTCTTGAGTTCAACTTCCGCAAGTTCGATGCGGTTCTTCTCTTTAGTCAGAGAATTGTAGCTCAGCAGCACAAAAGCCGCTATTGCTACTATTAATATCACCAATACAGCTACCATTTTGCTATTCTCCTTCCAAACTATGCATTTTTACCGCAGCAATTCTTGTATTTTTTGCCGGAGCCGCATGGGCACGGATCGTTGCGTCCGACTTTAGGCATGTCGCGGCGTATGGTCTCCTGTTTGCCGGTCTTATCGGCTTTAGGGGCTGCGGCCGGCATGTCGCCCCCGCGCGCCCTCTGCTGAGCAGCCTGTTTTGCAGCCTCGTCATCTTTGTACTCTTCCTTGGCTGCGGAGGTTTTGCCGCTCACGACATTTCTTCTCTCCGTCCTCGTTGTTACTGTCACGTTGTAGCAGAACTTGACGGTCTCTTCTCTTATGTCCGCAATGAGTTCTTCGAACATCGAGAAACCTTCCTGAGCATATGCAACTGCAGGATCCTGCTGGCCGTAGCCGCGCAGTCCGATTCCGTCCTTGAGCTGATCCATGGCGTCGATGTGATCCATCCAGCGGTTATCTACAACGCGGAGGAGTATCATGCGCTCGACTTCTCTCATCTGTTCTTCGCCTATCTCGGCTTCTTTCTCTGCATACATCTCATCAAAGATGCGCTTGATATCTTCTCTTAATTTGTCCTCATCGAGGCTGTTTATATATGCGTCGTCGATTTTGAGTCTGCCGCGGAAGGAAGGTGTAATCTGCTCGAGTCCGTCAGTGATTCTCTTGAGATCCCACTCCTCTGCGAACTTGGACTCAAGAACGACAGGATCGATGATGCCGTCGATGAGCTCGTATGTCATATTCTTGATGTAGTCGGATACGTCCTCTCCGTCGAGAACCATGCGCCTCTGATCGTATATGATCTCACGCTGTTTGTTCATGACGTTGTCATACTGGAGTACGTATTTACGAATCGAGAAGTTTTTACCCTCGACCTTTTTCTGTGCGCCCTCGATCGAGCGGCTGAGCATTCCGGCCTCGAGAGGCTCGTCATCTCCCACACCGACTCTTTCGAGTACGTGCTGCATCCTCTCTCCGCCAAAGAGTCTCATCAAATCGTCTTCGAGGGAGATGAAGAACTGGGTCGTACCCGGGTCTCCCTGACGTCCGGAACGTCCACGGAGCTGGTTGTCTATACGTCTTGATTCGTGACGCTCCGTACCGACTATGCAAAGTCCGCCGAGCTCGACTACTTTCTGTTGTTCGCCCGAACGTTCTTCCTTTATCTGTTCATGCAGAGCCTGGAATTTCTCCCTTGCCTCGAGCATCTCAGGATCGTCGGACTTCTCGAATCCGGTGGCAAATGAAATCTGCTCCGGAGTATAGCCTTCCTTTCTCATCTGCTTCCTGGCTTCAAACTCAGGGTTGCCGCCGAGGATGATGTCCGTACCACGGCCGGCCATGTTGGTCGCGATTGTGACGGCTCCGAGGCGTCCCGCCTCAGCTACTATCTCGGCTTCCTGCTCGTGGTGCTTGGCGTTCAGTACGTTATGCTTGACGCCGCGTTTTTTGAGCATGCTCGAAATGAGTTCGGATATCTCGATTGAAATCGTACCTACGAGCACAGGCTGACCTGTCTCGTGCGCGCTTACGACTTTCTCGACTATCGCTTTGTATTTGCCGCTCTGATGAGCGTATACGGAGTCGTCCATATCGTCTCTGACGACAGGTTTGTTGGTCGGGATGACGACTACGTCCATGTTGTAGATGTCGCGGAACTCGTCTTCCTCTGTTTTGGCTGTACCGGTCATTCCGGCGAGCTTGTTGTACATCCTGAAGTAGTTCTGGAGCGTGATGGTCGCGAGAGTCTTGGACTCGGATCTGACCTGTACACCTTCCTTGGCCTCGATGGCCTGGTGGAGTCCGTTGGAGAATCTACGGCCGTACATCAGACGTCCCGTGAACTCGTCGACTATGAGAATCTCTCCGTCCTTTACGATGTAGTCGACGTCCCTCTTCATGAGGTAATTCGCGCGCAGCGCCTGGTTAACATAGTGGTTGAGTTCCATGTTGTCCGGATCCGAGAAGTTTTCGATACCGAAATACTCCTCGCAGATTTTAACGCCGTCATCAGTCAGCGCAATCTGATTATCCTTTTCTTCTATCTTATAGTCCGCTCCCTCGCTGAGTGTTTTAACGAAGGAGTTTGCATTTCTGTACATGGAGCTCGAGTCCACGCCGCGCCCCGAAATGATGAGCGGGGTTCTGGCCTCATCGATGAGAATCGAGTCGACCTCGTCGACTATGGCGTAGTTGAGTTCTCTTTGAGTCAACTCCTCTTTGTAAGTGACCATGTTGTCCCTGAGGTAGTCGAAACCGAACTCGTTATTCGTTCCGTATGTGATATCGGCCATGTACTGCTCATGCCTTTCCTCGCCCTCTACGGCGTGGATGACGCAGCCTACGGTAAGACCAAGGAATGTGTAGAGTTTGCCCATCCACTCGGCGTCACGCTTGGCCAGATAGTCGTTGACCGTGACCACGTGAACTCCGTGTCCCTCGAGCGCATTGAGATATGCGGCAAGTGTAGCAACCAAAGTTTTACCTTCACCTGTCTTCATCTCGGATATGCGGCCCTGATGCAATACAACTCCGCCGATGAGCTGCACTCTGAAGTGCTTCATGCCGAGGCTTCTCCACGCTCCTTCGCGGCATACTGCAAATGCTTCGGGCAGTATGTCATCGAGCGTCTCGCCCTCGGCAAGCCGCGCCTTAAATTCCTCCGTTTTGGCGCGGAGCTCATCGTCGGACAGAGCCTGCATCGCCTCGTCATAAGACTCAATAATATCTACTGTCTTTTCAATCTTCTTTACCTCTTTTGCATTAAGGTCTCCGAAGATTTTTTCCATCAAACTCATTTTAAATTTTCCTTTCGTTTTTTATAGCGAGCGCGCAAGCGGCAGTTCACGGCGACTGCGAAGCACGAAGCCGGGATGCCGCGTCAAGCAGCGAGCACGAGCGCGCAAGCGGCTTCTATTCTTCTTCATCCTCAGGTTTATCTTCGACTTTGATGCGCGTCATCAGAGCGCGTCTTCCGTCAGCCTTCGTCACCTTGACGCTGAATTTTTTGTGCTTCGATTCATACTCGAAAGTGTCACCGGCTTTCGGGAGTTTATCCAGTTCTATCATGACCCAGCCGTTGACAGTGGTCGCATCCGCATCGATTTCCTCTCCGAAAATTTCAAAGAAGTCCTCGAGATTGGCACCACCGGCAACCGCATACGTATCTGCGCCGGTCTTTCTCACTTCCTTAGACACAACCGCATCGTGCTCATCGTAGATGTCGCCGACTATCTCTTCGATTATATCCTCGAGCGTGACAAGTCCGGTCGTTCCGCCGTACTCATCGACCACTATGGCTATGTGAGTTTTCTTAGCCTGCATCTTTTTAAGAAGCACGGCAGCCTTGAGAGTCTCCGCCACGTAGGCGACGGGCTTGATGAACTGCTCGGTGTCCTTGATGCTGCGCACATTATTATTGTAGAAATCCTTTTGGTTGAGCACGCCGATTATGTTATCCAGATCGTCCTCATAAACCGGCAGCCTCGAAAGGCCGGACTCCTTAAACACTTTCTTAATCTCTGCAACCGGGGTTCCCCTCTCGATCGCAACTATGTCGACCCTCGGCGTGAGAATGTCTATGGCCTCGATGTCGTTGAACTCGATTGCATTTGCGATAAGTTCGCTCTGCTCCTCACCTATGGCGCCTCCCGCCTCTGCCTCCTCAACGATGGTAAGAAGCTCATCCTCCGAGAACTCCGGCTCATCGTTTTTACCGAAGGCTTTCTTGAGGAATATCTTGAGTCCGTTAAAGATAAATGTCAGCGGCGTAAGCACGAAGATGAGCGTCCTGACCATAGGCGTGAGGAAGAGCGCAACCTCCTCTGCATACTCCCTCGCAATAATTTTCGGAGAAATTTCTCCGAACACCAAAATCAGAACGGTAACTATCACCGTCGCAATCGTCGGACCTATCCTTGCACCCCATGTAGTAATTCCGTACACGGTGGCAACCGCCGTCATGACTATGTTTGAAATTGTGTTGCCCACGAGCACCGCCGTTATCAGCTGGTCGAAGTCCTCGGCAAGCCTGAGTGCCTGGGCCGCTCTCTTGTTGTCGTCAGCCGCCATATTCTTGAGTTTGATCTTGTTGGCTGAGCTGA
>CADAJM010000042.1 GCA_902788245.1 uncultured Eubacteriales bacterium
TGTAAGGAATCTCTTCGGAGATAAGGAATATGAGGACAGAGGATACAGCGACTTCATCTCGCTGCTCGGAGATGTTGAGAATGGGGTCGTAGACTATGCTGTCATACCTGTGGAGAACACGACTACAGGCATAATCGCGAGAACATATGACCACTTACAGAGTTACCGTATACACGCGGTGGGAGAGACAGTGGTCCCGATCAGGGAATGTCTGATCGCAAATCCGGGCTCAAAGATAGAGGATATCAGGGAAGTATACAGCCACCCGGAAGCGCTTTCGCAGTGTCAGGAACTGTTCAAAGAATACCCGAACATGACTCCTCATGCCCACGAGGATACTGCGCTGAGCGTCAGCTACATTAGGGACACCAAAGATCCTACCAAGGCCGCGCTCGCAAGCGAACTTGCGGCAGAGACTTACGGCATGGAGATCCTGCTTCCTAACGTCCAGGACAACAACGTCAACATGACAAGATTCCTCTGCGTTACGGCAAGGGATGAACAGCCAAAGGACGCCAATAAGATCAGCCTCAGGATGGTGACATCGCATACTCCGGGAGCTCTTTTCAACGCCCTCGGGATATTCGCCTCGAAAAACATCAACGTGCTCAAACTTGAGAGCAGGCCTATCTTCGGCAGGGTATTCGAGTATTGCTTCTATCTGGATTTTGCCGGCAACCTCAAAGACCCCGACGTGGCGGAGGCTCTAAGGAGGCTCGAGTACGATTGCACTGAACTGAACATTTTCGGAAATTATAAGGCTGCAGAGGAATACATGTGATCTGCAGCGGTAAAGGGCGAGAAAGAGTGAAAACGGTCAAAGTAAGAAATGTAATAATAGGTGAAGGGATCCCGAAGATATGCGTCCCCATATTCGAAAGGACAGAAGAGGAGATCCTGAGCGAGGCGAAGCATGTAGCAAGTCTTGAGCCGGACGTAGTCGAGTTTCGCGCAGACAGATTTGAGAATTACTGCGAGCATGACAGCATAAGGAATGTTCTGGCAGGACTAAGGGATATCCTTGGCGAGATACCGCTGCTGTTTACCCTCAGAACAAAGGATGAAGGGGGCGAAGCGGAAGTCGGAAGAACCGTTTATGCCGACCTTATAGTAAAAGCATGTGAAAGCGGGCTTGTCGATATGGCAGATGTGGAAGTCCTGAGGCAGGATGATGCTGAAACTATCATCGAAGCGGCCCACTCGTTCGGAGTAATAGTCGTAGCATCACACCACGATTTCGAAAAGACCCCTACAAAGGATGAGATACTGAAAGACCTCAAGGAGATGCAGAAGACATCAGCAGACGTTCTGAAGATAGCCGTGATGCCTCAGGGCATCGGCGATGTGAAAGTGCTGATGGAAGCTGCGGAGGAAATGGTTAATGAACATGCGGACCGCCCGGTCATCGCTATATCCATGTCGGAGAAGGGGACGGTCAGCAGGATCGCAGCTGAAGCGTTTGGCTCGGCCATGACATTTGGCGCTGCGTCCAAAGCATCGGCTCCCGGTCAGATCGGCGTGGAAGAACTGAGAGAATCTCTTGAAGATTTTCACGAAACGATGGAAGCGGAATAATAGGGGTAACCTTTGCAAATACACATCGCTGTTATGTGAATCAATTGATGAAGAGAGCGGGAAGGAATCTAGATAAAACCCATTGGAGGAAATCAGAAAAAGCTGAAGAAAACATGAACATTGACTTTGTGAGTGCTGCAATTACTAGTGTTTAGAGACAAGGAATCTGTTCATCCGCTCCATAATTCGGGCTCCGAGGTATACCCACGGAGTCCTTTATTTTGCTCAGATTCACTTGCTTTGTTGCAACTGCGGGCTCCGGCAAAAGTCCACTCAGGTACATAAAGACCCATGCTGTTGGAGAAAAACGGTGGGATGTTAGGGAAGCGAACCCACAACAGTAAAATAGCTGAAATGATTGAATAATGATGTGATAAATGATACGATAATGATGTGATAAATGATAGATGATTTGAGGACCTGATTATGAAGGAAACAGAGCGGATCGAGTTTAAAAAGTCAACAAGTGAATTAAAGCCGGGCGTTATTTCGATTGCATCAATGCTTAATAAAAACGGCTACGGCGAGCTTTATTTCGGAATACGTAATGATGGCTCTGTTTGCGGACAGCAGATCGGAGAAAAAACAACCCGAGATGTTTCGGTTGCCATCAAGGATAATATAAAGCCGAATATAGTTCCGTCAATTGAAACGATAACGATGGATGACAAAGAAGTGATAAAGGTTGTATGCAGAGGCGAAGATACTCCTTACTCTGCATATAATCGATACTATATAAGATCTGATGACGAGGATCTGATAATGTCTACTGCCGATCTTGAATCATTTCTTCTGAACAAGAATTACGACTATTCAAAGTGGGAGAAGAAGAGCAGCGGCTGTGGAATTGATTCTGTTGATGAGGATCTGCTTATTGAATATGTAAATGGAGGAAATGAATCCGGACGAATAGGGTTTATTTACAGAGACGCAAAAACTACCTTGGAGAAATTAAACCTGGTTGTTGCAGACGAATTAAATAATGCCGGATATTACCTGTTCAGCAATCAGAAGCCTTTAACGCTGAAGCTTGCGATATATCCTACTGATGAAAGGCTTTCTTTTGTGGATATGAAGACTTATCAGGGCAATATATTTGAATGCATAAATGAAGCACTAAAGTATATTCAGAACAATATCCATTGGAAGGCGGAAATCGTTGGCGCCAAAAGAGTTGAAATCCCGGAGATTCCTGTAGAGGCGATACGTGAAATTGTTGTTAATAGCTTTGCACATATGCGTGTAAATGATTCATCGTCAAATGAGATCTACATAACACCAACCAGAGTGCATATTTATAATCCTGGACCAATGGTTCCGGGGACAACACCGGAAATGTTTGCTTCGGGAGAACAGGGGTCTATGATCCGAAACCCAATAATTGCTTCAGTACTGTATTATAATCACACGATTGATGCTTTCGGAACCGGTTTCGAGAGAGTTTTCCGTCTATGCAGGGATATTGATTATAGATACAGTAATAATTCATTCGGTTTTACATTTGAGTTTTTAAGAAAACCATATGATGCGATAAATGATGCGATAAGTGAGACGATAACCACTGAACACGAAAGAAAGCTTTCATCAATTGAGAAAAAACTTTACCAAATGATATCAACCGGAGAAAGGCATACGAAAAAGGAATATGCTGAAATGATAGAAATGTCAGTTGCAACTGTTGACAGAGCAATAAAGAAACTGACAGAGGCAGGCCTGATCAGACGCGTAGGTGCAAATCGCAATGGCAGCTGGGAAATAACAGATCCGCAGCAGAGAACCGTATAGCAAAGCAGGTAGTTATTATTATGCTTTATGATATAGTGCCTGATAATTTCTTCAGCCCGCTTTCGTCACCAGGGAGAACGGTGTACTGGGAGTGTATAAAGAGGCTGTTTGCAATCACAAGCAGACAGCTTTCTTTTGGTGTGGAGAGAGATGTTCTTGTCGATGATTTGGATTTTTATTTTGAATTCGATTTCGCGGCGGATATCCGTGACCTCAGCGATATGCAGCAGGGAGAGCAGCCGGGTTCATCGAGCAGAGACAAAGCAAATCAGATGCTGCGCCGGCTAGAAAGCTGCGGATGGATATATACAGAAGTGGATTACAGCTATGTCCAAAGAGTAAATTTCAGGGATTATGCTGTACAGATCATCCGCACACTGAAGCAGATAGAGACGGCAAAGACCACGGAGTATCAGGGCTACATCTATACGATCTACAATCTGTCCCGAGCCAAAGGAAATCCGGGTCTGGCTCTAACGCAGATCGTTGAGAATACTGATTTACTTATCACCGGTCTCAAGAGCCTCAATGCGAATATCAAGAAATACATCGATGATCTGACAAAGCACAGCACGGTATCGGAGATTCTCGATGCGCTTCTCAACGATTATTATACGAATGTGGTCGATAAGGCTTACCACAGGCTGATGACCTCTGATAATGTGTCGAAGTTCAGACCTGAAATAATCAGCAATCTCGAAGCGAACTCGCAGAACGGCAGATACCTGAATTCCGCGGCTAGGGAGCTGGCGGAAATGATGGAACAGTCCGAAGAAGAAGCAAAACAGACAGCGCTTAATATGCTGCATAATGTGATCGAAGCATTCCGGCAGATGGATGACATCCTCGAGCAGATCAATGACAAGAATTCCAGATATCAGAAAGCCGCGGTGGGAAGAGCGAGATTCCTTCTGTCATCAGCGGATGATATCCGCGGGCAACTGAAAAGCATCATCTGCACGCTTAACGATGCTTTCAACGAGGATGGGTATACCGATTACAATACGGTATATGAGCTTGCAGAGACGGATAGTCTGATCCGGCTGTTCTCGTGGGATTATCTGGATATGGATTCTCTGTATGCACCGAGACAGGGCAGGAGCGAATTCATACCGCAGGATATGGAGTCTCATCGGGTAAGTGAGGCTGAAAGACGCAGGCGCAGAGCGGAGTTTGAAGAAAGAATCAAAAACGTTCTCAGTGCGCCGAGAATAAACGAGTATGTAATGGAGCTGCTTGGCGCGGACGATGCGCTCCTCGCGTCGGAACTGCCTCTCGGTGAAGGCGATACATTCATTAAGCTGATATATATAAGACTGTATGGAAGTCGCAAGCTGATGGGCTATACCGTGGAGCCGGGAAGGATAATCGAGAAAGACGGCTTCAGGTTCCGCGATTTCATAATACGCAGGAGGTAGTAAAAAATGGATCTCTTCGAGGGTATGATCCAGAAGGATCAGGATGAATTCAGGAAGATCATGAACCGTCTGATGAGCACGGGTTTCATTCTTCGCAGGAAAGAACAGACAAAGAGTGATTACTATTTCATTCTGAGACACCGCAGCGTGTTTGAGAGATATCTTGATGTGCTCAGCTATCAGATAGATATCAACGAGGAATACGGCGTGATCCAGCTGCTGAACCGTGAAAATTACAACCATCTGCAGCTTACAATGCATGAGTCGATCATCCTGCTGATACTGCGCATATTGTTCGATGAGAAAAAGCGCGAGCTGTCTCTGACAGATGTAGTGGTCAATATGGGCGATATCCAGGAGAAATACCTGTCGATGCAGATACGAAGCGAGCAGATCGGCAAGACCGTGATGGGGAATGCCCTGAAAAAATTCAGGAGATACAGCCTCGTTGAATTGCTGGACGGGAACAATATCCGTGAAGAATCCAGGGTGCTGATCTATGACTCCATCATGATGGCTGTTAGAGTTGATGACATTAAACGGGTGAGCGAGCTTCTGGAGAGATACCGTAAAGACGGGAAGATCACAGAGGGTGAGGACAACAATACCTGTGAAGGTGATGATACTGAGATATATGAAGCCGACGCCGAGCTTATGGAGGAGGAGCTGTAATGAAATCCATGACGCGTGTCAGACTGATCAACTGGCACAGATTTGAGAATGAGACAATAGAATTTGCCGAGTCAGTCCTCCTGTCCGGTGAGAACGGTGCAGGTAAATCCACGATTCTGGACGCTATACAGTTCGTTCTGACCTGTACCACTGCGAATTTCAACAAGGCGGCGCATGAAAAAGGCGACCGTACTCTGGGAAGCTATGTAAGATGCAAGACCGGCAAGGAAGACAGACCATACGAGAGAAGCGGCAATATCTCTGCGCATATCGCGCTTGAATTTTTTGACGAAGAGAAAAGCCAGTATTTCATTACCGGAGCTGTGATGGATTCCTCAAATGAAGAAAAAGAGCCCGCAGTAAGATGGTATATCGCAGAGAACAGGGAGCTTGATGACGATCTGTTTTTCTCCGGGAATAAGGTCAAGAGCATATCCCAGTTCTTGTCGACCAACAAGGGCATCAGGGAAGATAAAACCAGGACCGGTGCGCGCAAAATGATAGCCAACAGGTTCGGAAGGCTGGATGAAAAGAAATTCTGCTCTCTGATACCAAAAGCTCTGGCGTTCAGACCTATACACAACATCAAGGAATTCGTGTATACATATGTGCTTGATGAAAAGAAAGTCAATATAGATGCTCTCCGGGAGAATGTCCGCACCTTCCAGGAGTTTGAACGAATGCTCAGGGATGTGCGCCGCAGGATAGAGGAACTCGAGGAGATACTTGCCCGGAAAGCCGAGGTGGATAATTACGTACGTATAGACGGCCGTCACGAGTACTATCTGGCGAGGGTCGAGCAGGATATTCTGATTGAAGATTATGATGGTGCAAAGAACACGATCAGGCAGGCGAAGGGTAGCATCAGACAGCTGAAGAGCGAGGAGGCTAAACTTGATAAACTCCTTGCAAGTAAACAAGAGAGTATTATACAGCTGCGTCTTGAGCTTGAGAACGATGAGAAATTCCAGGCCAAGCTGGAGCTTGAGAAGCGCAGGCGCAATCTCGAGGATATGCTGGAAGCTGATAAGCTAAGAGTCAGCGAACTCTATGATGCTGCAAGCGAAGCTGCTTCAGGTGCAGAATCGCTTATTGCAGAACTGAAATACGAAGCTGATACTCATGCCGACGGAGAGGTGCTCCGTATGCTTGCGGATTATGTCAAGGCACTTAAGGGCTTATCAGCTCTGGTTGATCTGACAATAGTACATATCGGACTTCAGGCGGTACAGGATTATAAGAAAGAGCACTATGATACCTATAACCGCAGACTCGCTGAATGCAGCCTGAGCATCGGAACTCTGGAGAACGATCTCAAAGATCTGAACAGCCGCATCCGGATGCTTGAAGACAAAAAGCTGGTCTATCGCCCTGAGGTGGAAATGCTGCAGTCGGGAATCAGAGAGCAGCTGAGGAATGTCGGCAGGACCGGAGAAGTCAGGATATTATGCGAACTGCTGGAGATCACAAAGCCTGCGTGGCGCAATGCGGTCGAGGGCTATCTGAATACGCAGAGATTCTACCTGATCACGGAACCGGAGGACTTCGATCTGGCGCTCAGTGTCTATGACAGATTAAGGCAGCAGAAGAAAATCTACGGAGTAGGTCTTGTCAACACAGCAAAGCTTTCGGAGTACGATGAAGCGCCGGAAGGAAGTCTCGCGGAATGCGTGACATCGAAGAATATCTGGGCCAGACGCTATGCCAATATGGTGCTTGGCAAAGTTCACTGTGCCGGAAGCTATCAGGAGCTAAAGCAGTATCCGGTCGCGATTACCCGGCAGTGCATGAGGTATCAGAATCATGTCGCTTCTGCGATCTCTCCGAAGATATACGAAAAGCCTTATATCGGAGCCGGAGCCGTTGCGGTGCAGCTCGAGCAGGCAAGGGAAGAGAAGAGAAAACTCGAGATCAGCATTGAGAACCACAGGAGCGAGCAGGCTCATCTTGACAGGATGACGAAGTGCCTGAATGCTGATATTGACAGAGAGGTCAGGTATAATCTTGCTTCACTGGAAGCCATGCGCGGCCATGAGACAGAGATGGAAAACTGCGACAGAGAGCTTGCGGAGATCAAAGCAAGCAGGACGATGATCCAGAAGCAGGACAGGCTCGAAGCTCTGGAAAGCGAGAAGAGTGAGCTGAGCAGCAGACTGAAGGAGACCAGCAGAAATATTGGAAATCTTGAAAATGTGATACGTAATACTGAAGAACAGATGGACAGATTGTTTTATAAGCAGATAAGGCAGAAGGAAATCGTGACTGAACTGTATAACCGGCTCGGAGATGATGCTGCCGACTGTGAAAAAGACTATATAAAGCAGACTTCGGAACATGACTATGAGAAGTATCGCCAGAATTATGAATCCGCGAGGAAGGGCAACCACACCAGACGGGAGAAGGCTGAAAGGATGATGGCAGAGGCGATGAGCAGATACAAATCCGCACATGACTTCGGAGCTGCAGATTCGATGGAGGGCTTCCCTGAATTCAACGCCGAATATGACAAACTGAAGAACTCGCAGCTGCTCGAATACGAGGAGAAGGTGAGAAGTGCCCGGGAGAAGGCAGAGCAGGAATTCCGCGAACAGTTCCTGGCGCGTCTTCAGGAGAACATCAAACAGGCACAGAATGAATTCAAAAGCCTTAACAGGGCGCTCGCCGACATACATTTCAGCAATGAAAGATATGAATTCAGGCACGAGCCGAGAAAACATCTCAGGAAGTTTTACGATATGATCATGGACGATTTCAATATCCTGGGCGGTGAGAGCCTGTTCAACAGCTCATTCAATGAGACACACAGGGAGGCCATCGATGAGCTGTTCGAGAAGTTGGCTCTGGATGATGAAAGCAGTGAAAAGACACTTGAAGAATATACAGACTATCGTACATATATGGATTACGACATCCGCATCACATTTGATGATGGAAGCTATATGTTTTATTCCAAGGTCAGTCGTGAAAAGAGCGGGGGCGAGACTCAGACTCCATTCTATATCACGATCGCAGCATCGTTTATGCAGCTTTACCGCAGCGGCATAGGTGGAGACTCCATAGGGCTCGTTATGATGGATGAAGCATTCAATAATATGGATGATAGCCGCATGTCGGGAGTCCTGTCATTTATGACAGGATCCAATCTGCAGACAATCATTGCCGCTCCGCCGGAGAAGATACAGTACATAGCGCCTTCGGTCGAAAGCGTACTGCTGGTGCTCGCGGATGGAGATATGAGCTATGTAGAGGAATTCGACAGGCTGAAGGCATAAGAGCAATGTGGCAGATCCGAGAATAGAATATGAAGAGATACGATAATATAGTCCTTAATAAGCTGCTTGACAGCTACGAAAAAAGTGCCGGGTATGCTGCTGAGCATTACACAGCCCGTAAATCTGATGATGCCTGCAAGGGAGATAAAATGCCGCAGGCTGCAAACACAGCTGCGCATCGTCGTGGAGTATTCTGCCATATAGACCGGAGAAGTTTTCCCGATTATTTTGACACAGCTTCCGGTGCATATGAGACACTGCATGAACAGCTGAGGGATCTGGAGCATAAAGGCCTGATCAGGCTGTACTGGAAGGGCGGTGCCCGGGACCACATTCTTGAGAAAGCAGGACTGGAAACAGATAATGCAGAAGCCTGTTACAGGTATCTGAGACGCACTCCAAGGTGGAAGAGGGAAGAAGAGCTGTATGCGATATGTATCCGATATAAACAGAAAGCTGCTGAGATCAGTGACGCTGCCGGATGTGAGAAGTACGCTGAGGGCATAAGTGTGCTGGATTCTTTTCTGGACTGGCTGATGGACAGTCTGGCATGCGGAGACAGAATCAGACCTTTGGCTGATATTGAAGATCCTGACGGCCTGGAGAGACTTTGCAGATTACTGCTTGCGATATTGACTAATGAACAGGAAGTTTATCTGAGACAGTTCTCAACAACGGTTTTCAATGATTCCAAGATCGCAGAGAAGGAACTCGACAGAGCGGCAGCTGTGATAAGAAAGTTCGGTGTCAGCAATGATACCGATGACAGTGACGAGGTTCTCAGCACTGATGAGATAATGGAACTATACGGGATATACAGGAATCCCGTATGGATCTATTTGAAAGGCTGCGCAGGCTTTCGCGTCAGTAATACCGGGGGTGGTGATCATGCTGATGAAAGCGGCAGACATGCAGCTGCTGCCATCGGGCTGCCTGCTCTTGAAACCGGCATAGGGATCACGGTGCGCGATCTTGAATTGCTGGAGCCTGATCCTGAAATAACGCCTGAGTGCATCCTGACCATAGAGAATCTGACATCATATTATCAGCAGAATGCTGTTGTTAATGGAATGAATGCACTGGTTGTCTACATCGGAGGATATGCGGGGAGAAAGAAAAGGGAATTTCTGAAAAAACTTGCGGAAGCGTATCCGGATGCATGTTTCATGCATTCCGGAGACATTGACTGCGGTGGCTTCATGATCTGGAAATCGCTTTGCGAGGGAACCGGGATACCTTTCGAAACATATAAAATGGATATAGCAACATTCGATCAGTTTCGGTACTCGGGAAAACCAATCACTGAGCATGACAGGATGAATCTGAACACAATGGAGGAAGATCCTTTTTTCTGCGGACAAAAGGACCTGTTTGACAAAATGCTGGAAACAGGGATAAAGATTGAACAGGAAAGCTTCGTGGGATGATGAGTAGTGACTTTCTGCATCCGAGCTGGAGATTTTCGAGCGATTTGGTGGGTTCTTCAAAACAGCGAACCCGTAACCGGCTGAAAATGCTGGCTTCCAGAAAAACGATGTTGGACTGAAAGCACCTACCCTATTCGGACACAAAAGTCCGAGTGGTAGGTGCTTTATATTGCAATCAAAAAGACACAGGAGTTTTCTGTATCGGACTGAAATACAATTTGTTCAAAAAATATTGCTAATCTGTGGAAAAAGAAACATCTTCGAACTCAGATGTCCGATGCCGTATTACTCTGAAGGCCTGTTTTTACTGAAGTATTCAGATTCTCTTTTAGCCGGAGTCCTGTATTGGAACATCTTTATTGGCCGCTCATTGTTATAGAACGACACATATTTTGATAGAGCTTCAAGGAATTCGCGCTCAGACCGGTAATCCTTTCTCTAAAGTTCTTCGCGCTTTAGAGTTGAGAAGAAAGATTCCATAACTGCGTTATCGTGAGGAGAATGAGGAGCAGAAAAGGAATGGAGAATATGCAGGCTGGCAATATATGATTTTACTGCTTCGCTTTGATAATTCATGCCCCTGTCGTTGTGAAGAATAAGGCCTTCGCCCGGATGACGATTCTCATAAGCTTCCTTGATAGCCATCTTCACAAGTGCTGAACTGTTCCGCTTGCTAACTTTACAAGCAATTACCATTCTGGAGTACAGATCCAGGATAACGCAAATATAGTAATGTCTTCCCTTAAGCTTGTAATAGGTAACATCGCTGACCCAGACCTGATTTGGGGCATCAGGGTTGAACTGACGTCTTACTCTATTCTTATGACCTTTATTGTTCTTTTCATAAAATAGTTTGGAATCATTGCGTATACTGAACAGCCCTATTTCTCTTCCTAGCTCACGAACATATTTATTACTGACCTTGATGCCGCGAGATCTGAGAACTGCAGCAATAGAATCGTATCCAAAACGTTGTTCGCTCTCATCGTATACTTCCTGAATGAGAGGCTTCAGCTCCTCGCGCCTTCGAACAAACCAGGCGTTATCGCCTTTTCGTCTTCGTATATGATTGTATAGCGTTCCTCTTGGAACATTCATGGCGTCACAAAGGACATGAACTGAATACTTACTATATAGACGCTCCATCTCTGCGAGTTTTTCCTTAAGTGGTGCGTTCGGCGTGCAAGTTGTTTCTTTCAGACAGGAAATGACTTTCTCCATGTGCTCAGCATGATGCCTTAGCCGATGAAAGTTAACAGCGCTGAAATATGAGGCGTCGTTAGCAGAGGCCTCACGCTCAGTCTCTAGCCATCCATAGAAGGTGCTTCTGGGAATCCCGGTATCGTTAAGGATATCTGATACAGGTTCTTTGCTGACTGCATATCTGGCAATAACGGATTGCTTTTCTTCCTGTGTGTACTTACGCATATTACTTTTCCTCCTTATTATGTGCAATGGATAAGTAGACTTGTAATGATATGGTATTATAGTCTTGACGATGATGAAACAAGTGGACTGTATAAGTAAGCTGCTGAAAGTATTGAGGCATGGAGAATAGCTCATGAATGTAGAAGCTTATGATCTGGACTCCCTCAGAAAGATAATTAGGGATCTACAGGAAGAGAACAGAAATCTTAAGGAACAGCTTAAGACTGCGGGGCTTGCTTTCAGCGAGCAAAATCATTTTTCTGATGGAATCGAGGAGATAGAAGACTATGACCCGGATCAGGGTGCCAGAATAATCCGTCCGTTTATTACGATAGATCTTGCGCGGGATTTCTACCGCATGTTCCATGGAAGGTGGGATGTATTTGCGAGAAGAGGCAGAAAAGGAGGCTACTTCCCGCAATGTGCAAACAGATGGAATAATTATGTCTGCCCCAAGCAGCACGGGGAGAAAATGTTTTGCGATGAATGTGAATTCTGTCAATGGATATCACTAAGTGCGGAAACAATAATGAATCATCTGATAGGCTATAAAGAAGATGGCACGGATGTCATAGGCATCTATCCGCTTTTTCCTGATGGCACATGCAGATTTCTGGTATTCGATTTTGATAACCATGCCAAAGGAGCCGAGAGTACTGACTTTGCCAATGATGATGATGAATGGCATGAGGAAGTAGATGCTTTGAGGTACATGTGTGAGAAAAACGGAGTGACTCCTTTAGTGGAGAGATCAAGATCCGGAAGAGGTGCACATGTGTGGATATTTTTCGAAAAGCCTGTTCAGGCATCTCTTGCGAGGAACTTCGGATTCATGCTGCTTGACAGAGGCGCAGCAATGATAAATATGAAGTCATTTCACTACTATGATCGAATGTATCCGTCTCAGGATGCTGCAAGCAGACTTGGTAATCTTATAGCCTTGCCGCTACAAGGCAGGGCGCTAAATGATGGAAACAGTGCTTTCGTTGACAAAAACTGGAATGCGTATCCTGATCAGTGGGATATCCTTGTTAACCATACGCCTAAGATATCTCAGCGCGATATGGAAGCTATGATGATCAGATGGCAGAGAGAGACCGCCCCTTCCTCTCTGGAGCAAACTGCGTTATCTTCTGCCGAACGTCTTAAGCCATGGAAAAAGAGTGAGCAGTTTTCC
>CADAJM010000043.1 GCA_902788245.1 uncultured Eubacteriales bacterium
AATGAGGATATTATGACTCAATAATAAAAAAGAGAAAATATTGATCGTTGTTATTGAAGAGCATAGTAGTCGTGGCGGTGGATTATGTTGATAAGCGACGCCGGTTGCACCGAACTGTTCAATTCAGAGGGTGCAATACATACGGGAGCGGTGGATAAGTCGGTGGAAAGAAATAACGACATGTCATTCTTTCCATGGACTTATCCATGGCTACTCGCTTATCCACATAATCCATGGCCAAACAACAAAGATTGGTCTTGATTCCCAATAACATCTCGAAATCTGCATTTAGGAACAGTTTGAATTTCGATGTACTAAAAGGGCTCTTTCTCTATGAAAATACTGGTCAAAGTGGTAAAATTATGTGTACGTTTGGAAGGAGACGAGACGTGTCTAAATCCGAAAGAAAGAAAGCAATTATCATATTCTCCGCACTGTCGCTTGTGTTCCTGATCGGAGCACTTCTGACGGGCGGACATGAGGAAAAACATGAGACAGTGCAGGAGGTCATGAGAGACAGCGTACTGCATGATCTCAACAAGATTAGCTTACTCGGAATCAAAGATGTAAACCCGGGACTTATCGCGGCGTTTACGGTTTCGGGTATTTTAATTGTCTTTGCTTTGATCTGCAGGATATTCGTCATACCGAGATTCAAACTTGTACCGGGCAAATTCCAGATGTTACTTGAGACGGTTGTCGGAATATTTGACGGAATGGCTAAGAGCAGTTCAGAGCATATCAACAGTTTTCTCGGAGCATATATCTTTACGGCGGGCACCTACATATTTACCGGTACGCTGTTTGAACTCTTCGGTGTGCAGGCTGTTACCACCGCCGGACACCCGATATCTCTGCCGGCTCCGCTCTCGGATGTCAACGGAGCAATCATGATGGGATGCCTGTCATACCTCGTAATCATGTCGGGAGGAATTGCCGGAAACGGAGTCAAGGGAATAGGAAAGACCTTGAAGGACTTCTCGCTTCCGATTTCGATGAGCTTCAGATTGTTCGGAGCGCTGCTCTCGGGAGCTCTCGTCACCGAGCTCGTGTACTACTACTCGGCACTGAGCTATGTGCTTCCGGTAATAGTCGGAGTGCTCTTCACACTGCTTCACGCCTTGATACAGGCTTACGTATTGACGATGCTTACCTCGATGTTCTACGGAGAGGTGGCCGAAAAGTCAGAGAAAAAGCCTAAGGATAAGACGAAGACCAGAAGAGGCAAGAAACGTATAACAGTTGTTAAACAGGACAGAGCGAGCTGATTAAACAGGGCTTGCCGAATCCATGAGATAAAAAGGAGAATCAAAAATGTTTAACTCAAAATCACTCAAAAGACTCGCAATCATAATGGGTATGATTATACTCGCACTTGGTGCAGCTGCGACCATGGGAGTATTTGCGGCAGGAGAAGGAGCTGATGCCGGAGCTGCAGAGGCGGCAGCAACAGGCCTGACTACAGGCGTTAAAGCCATTGCGGCTGCAATTGCGATCGGACTTGCGGCTTGCGGAGGTGCCATAGCAATGGGCATTTTCGGAGCCAAGGCAGTTGAAGGAATTTCACGTCAGCCTGAAGCAGACGGAAAGATCAGAACAAACTTCATGCTTGGTCTGGTATTTATCGAGACGGCTATCATCTACGCATTGCTCGTAGTAATTCTTATAATATTCGTACTTTAAAAAACGGAGATACTGATGACTGGAGTACCACTTAATGTAGATTGGCAGCAAATACTGCTCCATCTGCTCAATTTCACTATACTGTTCGGGCTTCTGTACATCCTGCTTTATAAACCCGTTAAGGATTTCATGAAAGGCAGGGAGGATCACTACGCCGAGATGGACAGCAAAGCGGAACTTGCTCTGGCGGATGCCGAAAGCAGCAAGGAAGCTTATGCTGCCAAAGTTAAGGCTTTTGATGAAGAATCCAAGGCAGAAAAGGCTGAGATGAGCAAGGCTGTCGAGGCCGAGCGTGAGCGCAGACTCAGCGCTGCCAAGACTGAGGCAGAAAAGATCGTGGCCGATGCCAGAAGCGCAGCTGACAGAGAGAAGTCAGAGATTCTTGCATCTGCCCAGAAAGAGATTACGGACATGGTAACAGAAGCTATGGAAAAGCTCACTTTGGAGCAGTCGGCTTCTGATGCCTTCGACCAGTTCCTCGATGCTGCGGAGGAGACAAAGAAATGAAAAAGGAAGATGTAGTCCTGAACGCAAAGCTTTACTCGGCGGTAGAACCGAGCAAGGAGCAGCAAAAGAGGTTCGGGAGTTTTCTAAAGAATAAATACGGACAGGAACTAAGCCTCGAATGGGTCAAATCTGATGCATTTCCGGGCGGCTTTCGCATGGAGGTCGGAAACGACATCTACGACTGGTCCGTAGGCGGAAGATTCCGTCAGTTGAGAGACACCCTCGTAAAGGTTCCTACAGACAACGGAAACATAATACCGCTCCTCAAAGAATCCATAGAGTCGTGGACACCCGAAGCGCTCGCAGAGCAGGTCGGAGAGGTCACAACCGTGGGAGACGGAATTGCCACGGTATCGGGACTTGGCCAGGCCACTTTCGGAGAGATTCTCCTGTTCACGGACGGAGTCAGAGGAATGGTTCAGGACATCCGTACCAATGAGATAGGTTGCGTTCTGTTTAACGACGACGAGAGCGTAACTCAGGGTTCGAGCGTAAGGCGCACGGGTAAAACCGCAGGAACTCCTGTAGGTGAGGCCTTCCTCGGAAGAGTAGTAGATGCGCTCGGAACCCCTATAGACGGGCTCGGCGAGATCGAAGCCTCGGGCTACATGCCTGTTGAGACTCAGGCACCGCCTATCATAGACAGGCAGCCTGTAGATACGCCGATTGAGACCGGTATCCTTTCGATAGACTCGATGTTCCCTATCGGACGAGGGCAGAGAGAGCTCATCATCGGAGACCGTCAGACAGGAAAAACAGCCATAGCCACAGATACCATCATCAACCAGAAAGGCAAGAATTGTATCTGTATCTATGTAGCAATAGGACAGAAAAACTCATCCGTAGTGCGCGTTCAGCAGACGCTTATGAAACATGAGGCGATGGACTATTCGATTATAGTATCGGCTTCGGCAAGCGATCCTGCACCGCTTCAGTACATCGCACCGTATGCGGGATGCGCAATGGCAGAGTATTTCATGAATCAGGGTAAAGACGTCCTGATCGTATATGATGATTTATCAAAACACGCTGTTGCATACAGAGCACTTTCGCTCTTGCTCGACAGATCTCCGGGCCGCGAGGCCTATCCGGGAGACGTTTTCTACCTGCATTCAAGATTGCTCGAGAGGGCCGCGAGGCTTTCGGACAGTATCGGCGGAGGCTCCATCACAGCCCTTCCTATAGTCGAGACCCAGGCAGGAGACGTAGCGGCATACATACCTACGAATATCATATCCATCACGGACGGACAGATATTCCTCGAGTCGGATCTCTTCTTTGCAGGACAGAGACCGGCCGTAAACGTAGGATTGTCCGTATCCCGTGTAGGAGGAGATGCACAGACTAAGGCCATGAAGAAGGCCGCAGGTACTCTGAGAATCGACCTTGCGCAGTATCGTGAGATGGAAGTGTTTACGCAATTTGCCTCGGACCTCGACGATCAGACCCGTCAGCAGCTTGAGTACGGACAGGGCCTGATGCGCATGCTGAGACAGAAACAGTACAAACCAAAGAGCCAGCACGAGCAGGTAATTACTCTAGTAATGGCGCTTGCGCATACGATGCAGGGCATAGATGTGGACGAAGTAAACAGCTTCATCGAAGGCCTGATCGAGCACTTCGAGACAGAGCACCGAGACATATGCGACCGCATCGATAAAGAAGGCGTAATGGACGACGATTTGAAACAGCAGATTATCGACATTTCGACAGAATACAGAAATGGCATCGACGAAAGAGATTAAAAACAGAATAAAGAGTGTCGGCGACACGCAAAAGATTACGAACGCGATGTATCTCATCTCGTCGACGAAGATGAGAAAGGCCAGGCGCGATGCCGAGGAGACGAGGCCGTATTTCAATCTGTTGAGATCTGAAATTCGCAGGATGTTTGCGGTCGGTAAAGACTTCAAAAGCAGATACTACGATGCCGATGTCGACGAGGCGAAGCCGGGCGGCAGAAACGGCATACTCGTAATAACGGGAGACAAGGGCCTGGCCGGTGCATACAACCAGAATGTAATCAAGGAGACTCTCGCACTCATGGAGAGAAGCGACGATTACAAACTCTATGTGGTCGGAGACTACGGCTGGCGCTATTTCAGAGGCAAAGAGGCAGATGTCAGCGAAGAGTTTGCCCACTCCATGAATCAGCCTACGCTTGCGATGGCGAGGGACATAACCAGAGAGCTGCTCGACGAATTCGATGAGAACGAGTTCGACAGACTCTATGTGTGCTACACGGAGTATACGGGCGGCATGAGCGCCGGAGTTGCAAGGTATGACAGGCTCATACCTTTCGATAAAGACGACTTCGTGCCGGAAGGAGATGAGACAGGCGACGATGCAGAGGCTGTATTTGAATTCGAGCCTGATGTAAATACTGTGCTTGAGCGAAGCATGCAGTCATATCTGGTCGGATATGTCTACTCGGCTCTGGTCAACAGCTATTCGTCAGAGCAGAGCGCCAGGATGATGGCTATGGATGCGGCAAATGACAATGCGAGCGATTTGCTTGCGGAATTAAAACTTGAATTCAACCACCTGAGGCAGAACGCCATAACGCAGGAAATCACGGAGGTTTCCTCGGGCGCCAGGAGCCTCAAAAGCAAAGGTAGATAGAGATAAAGGAGATTATTATGACCGGACGCATAGTGCAGGTTTCGGGATCAGTAATAGACGTGCTGTTCGACGAGGGACAGCTGCCTAAAATCAACGATGCTCTGACTGTCAAGACAGAGCACGGCACTCTTGTGATGGAGGTTGCCCAGCACATCGGAAGCAATTTGGTCAGATGCATCATGCTTGCAGGTTCCGAGGGAATGAGCAGGGGCATGGAAGCAGAGGCAACGGGCTCGCCGATAAGAGTGCCTGTAGGCGACTGCGTGCTCGGCCGCATGTTCAACGTACTGGGTGAACCTATCGACGGAGGAGATGCTCTTCCGGCAGATGTCGAGAGGGATTCCATACACAGGAAGGCTCCGGGATTTGATGAGATAAGCCCGTCCGTAGAGATACTCGAGACAGGCATCAAAGTAATCGATCTTCTTGAGCCGTATCCTAAGGGAGGAAAGATCGGTCTGTTCGGAGGAGCCGGTGTAGGTAAGACCGTACTCATCCAGGAACTCATACACAACGTAGCCATGGAGCACGGCGGATATTCCATATTCACGGGAGTAGGAGAGCGTTCAAGAGAGGGTAACGACCTTTGGAAAGAGATGAACGAAGCCGGTGTAATGGACAAGACAGCCATGGTATTCGGACAGATGAACGAGGCTCCGGGAGTGCGTATGAGAGTAGGCCTTTCGGGACTTACTATGGCCGAGTATTTCAGAGACAAACAGAATAAAGACGTATTGCTCTTTATCGATAATATATTCAGATTCGTGCAGGCGGGCTCTGAGGTATCCACACTTCTCGGACGTATGCCTTCAGCCGTAGGATACCAGCCGACGCTGGCATCCGAAATGGGAGCTCTCCAGGAGAGAATCACTTCAACCAAGGCGGGTTCGATTACATCCGTCCAGGCCGTATATGTGCCGGCGGACGACCTGACAGACCCGGCTCCGGCTACGACATTTGCCCACCTCGATGCGACTACCGTACTCTCGCGTAAAATCGCAGAGCAGGGACTTTACCCGGCCGTAGATCCGCTCAACTCGACATCCAGAATTCTCGAGGCGGACATAGTCGGAGATCAACACTACGAGGTAGCCAGAAAGGTCCAGGAGATACTCCAGAAATATGCGGAGCTTCAGGACATCATCGCGATACTCGGTATGGACGAACTCTCAGAGGAGGACAAGTCCACGGTATACAGAGCGCGTAAGATACAGAGATTCCTCTCTCAGCCGACTCACGTAGCTGAGAAGTTCACGGGAATGCCGGGCGTATATGTGCCGGTCGAGGAGACGGTCAAAGGATTCGGAGCCATAGTATCCGGCGAGATGGACGAATATCCGGAGCAGGCCTTCTTCAACGTCGGAACGATCGACGACGCGATTAAGAAAGCGAAGACACTTTAATGGATAATTTCAAACTGCAGATCATGGCGAGCGACCATATGGTATTTGACGGGGAGGCCAAGTCGGTATCCATGTTTACCACGGAGGGAAGCGTGGGCATACTGGCGCACCACTCCAATTTGATTATGGCCGTCGTACCGGGAGAACTCGAATATGAGGCTGCGGATGCCGGCGGTAAAAAGGAGATGGTCATCGTATCCGACGGACTTCTTAAGGTCGAAAACGGAGAGGTAATGATACTCGTCGACACGGCAGAGAAACCGGAAGAGATTGACGAGGCCAGGGCGCTGAGAGCGGAGGAAGCTGCTAAAGAAGCGCTGAAGAGAGCGAATTCCAACAGGGATGTGGCGCTTGCCAGCGCGGAGCTCTCAAGAGCCATGAGCCGTATCAAGGCATCGAGGAATAAACATCATTTGTAACAGGTTAGGGGACGTGAAATTGGAAAAGAAAATGAACTACGACATCATAATAGTAGGCGCGGGGCCGGGAGGTATATTCGCAGCTTACGAACTGACAAAAGAGAATACCGATCTTAAGATTGCCGTATTTGAGGCAGGCAATCCTCTGGATAAGAGAAAGTGCCCTATTGACGGGGACAAGGTAAAATCCTGCATTCACTGCAATCCATGCTCGATAATGAGCGGATTCGGTGGCGCCGGTGCTTTTTCTGACGGCAAATATAATATCACGAACGATTTCGGCGGAACCCTTTACGAGTACATCGGTAAGGAAAAAGCGATTGAGCTTATGAAGTACGTCGACGACATCAATATGAAGTTCGGCGGTGAGGGTACTAAACTCTACAGCACCGCAAATACAGAACTCAAAAAGGTTTGCATGCAGAACAAACTGAAACTTCTGGACGCTTCGGTAAGACATCTCGGAACGGACATCAACTATGTCGTGCTCGAGAACATTTATGAGGTGCTGAAAGATAAGGTCGAGTTCAAGTTCCGCACGCCTGTTACCATGATTGAGGCCATCGAGGGCGGATACAATATAATCACGGCTGTGGGAGCATATACCTGCAAGAAGTGCGTTGTTTCCGTCGGAAGAAGCGGAAGCAAATGGATTGAAGGTATTTGCAGCGATCTCGGAATAGAGACCCAGTCAAACCGCGTGGATATAGGCGTGAGGGTTGAGCTTCCTGCAGTGCTGTTCTCGCATCTGACGGACGAACTCTACGAGAGCAAGATAGTATATAAAACAGAGAAATTCGAAGACAAGGTCAGGACTTTCTGCATGAATCCAAAGGGCAGCGTCGTAACCGAGAACACGAACGGTATCGTGACCGTAAACGGACACAGCTATGAGGACCCTGCGAAACAGACGGACATGACGAACTTCGCGCTTCTCGTATCCAAGCATTTCTCAGTTCCGTTTAAGGACAGCAACGGTTACGGTGAGAGTATAGCAAGGCTTTCCAATATGCTCGGGGGCGGAGTTATCGTCCAGAGATTCGGCGACCTCATCAGGGGAAGACGTACCAATAAAAAGAGAATGGCAGACAGCTTTGCAAAACCGACTCTCAATGCGGAGCCGGGAGATCTCTCACTTGTACTTCCTAAGAGAATACTCGACGGAATTATCGAGATGATTTATGCCCTCGATAAAATCGCGCCGGGAACTGCAAATGACGACACACTGCTATACGGTGTAGAGGTCAAGTTCTACAATATGGATGTCAAGCTGAATGAGAACCTCGAAACCAGCTACAAAGGCCTCTATATGATAGGTGACGGAAGCGGAGTTACTCACTCACTTTCGCACGCATCGGCCAGCGGAGTATTCGTGGCAAGAGATATATTAAAATCATAGCTGAAAGAGTAAAAATAAAGCCTCGGCGAGATTGTTAGATTGCGGGCTTTATGTTACAATAGATGAGCTGAACGGCAGGCGATTTGCTGTGCGCAGGGGCCCTGCGCAACGGGGCTCCGTGAACCATGTCAGGACTGAGAGGTAGCAGCATTAAGCGATAAGTCTTGTGTGCCGCAGACCAGCCTCTGCGTACTGCAAATCGCCTTCCGCTTTTTTAATAGAAAAGGAGCAATATGCAAACGGCATTGTACAGGGCCGAAAGGCCGGAAGTATTCGAAGACATAATAGGCCAAAAGCACATCGTCAGGATTTTGCAAAACCAGCTAAAGACGGGGACGGTGAGCCAGGCTTATCTTTTTGCGGGAACTCACGGAACCGGTAAAACGAGCACCGCAAGGATACTTGCCAAGGCCGTAAACTGCACGAGCAGCGAGGGGAGCATCCCTTGTGGTCATTGTGAGAATTGCGAGGCCATACGCGAGGGGAGATTTGTGGACTGTATCGAACTCGACGCTGCATCCAACAACGGAGTCGAAGACCTCAGGGCCATAGTGGATATGGTTAAATACCCTCCGTCAATCGGAAAGTATAAGGTATATATCATAGACGAGGTTCACATGCTCTCGCAGGCGGCGGAGAATGCATTCCTCAAAACCCTCGAGGAGCCGCCTGAGCACGCCATTTTCATACTGGCGACTACGGACCCTCAGAAGGTACGTGCGACCATACGCTCCAGATGTATGGAACTCAACTTCAGGCGCGTGACCGAGGAAGATCTCTCGGCCGGCATGAAGAGGATATGCGCCAAGAGGAATATAGATATTACGGATGACGCTCTTTCGACAATTGCGTCCAGAGCCAACGGCTCGGTCAGGGATGCACTGTCGATACTCGAGCAGTGCATCGCGGCGGGAGACGCGCGTCTGGACCGCAGTCTCGTGCTCGAATACACGGGCGCCGCGGGCGAGGACTTCTTCCTCGCGCTGACCGACGCCGTCCTATCCGGGGACGCAGGTAAAGCTCTGGTATACATAGATGAGATACTCAAAAGAGGCAAGGACGCCAGGCAGATACTCAAGGACTGGAATGCACACATCAGGGACCTTATGGTTGCCAAGTATGTCGCAAAGCCGGAGAATATCATAGCGATGTCCGCAGAGAATACCGCGAGAATAACAAAGCAGGCAGGCAAAGCCGATGCGGTATTCATCGAGTCAGCCATCAAGCTCATATCCGAATACATAAATATGGGACGTTACTCCGAAAGACCGAGGATACTTCTCGAAACAGCAGCGGTAAAGCTGGCGACATCGAGAGATGCGGAAACAGTACCAATCGTTCCTGTAAAGCAGCCGGTCAAGACGCCTCAGGCTGAAAAGGTCGAAGTGACCAGAAACACAGTGCAGATGGAGCCGGTAAGCGACCTCAGGGAATTAATGCCTCAGGAAGTTCAGGCGCCAAAAGCCGAAGCTGCAACAGAGCAGACGACGCCGGAGCCTGCAATTGTGACGGAACCCGAACCTGAACCAGAGCCTGAAATTCTCGATCCGGGGACTCCGGGAGAGATGTGGGAACAGATAGTCCAGGAAGTTGCGGCAAATGACAGGAGCTTCATCAGCTTAGTCGGACACCACTCAGAAGCAAAGGACTTTGACTCAGGCGAACTCGTAATAGAAGTAAGGCCGGGCAAGATAAGGCTTGCCGAGGAGAAACTCAGAGAGATTACCGAGATTGCCAGAAGGCTCTACGGAAGCAGCATAATAGTATCTCTTAAAAGCGGAGATCCGGGCGAAGACGCCAGAAAGACATATGAGATGACAGAGCAGGAGACTGCGCAGATACTTCAAAATGACAAAGCGCTCAATGAAGCTGCGTCAGACATAGAGGATTTATTCGGAATCAAGCCTGTAATTGAGAGCTGATTCATTTACAAACAGGAGGACAGACAATGGGTAAAGGCATGAAAGCCGGCAAGAAGCCAAAGAAAAACAGACCGAGCGGTATGGGCGGCGGCGGAGATATGCAAAAGCAGCTCAGACAGCTTCAGCAGATGCAGGCCGAGATGGAGCAGGCACAGGCTGAGCTCGCCGAAAAAGAACTCACCGCAACAGCGGGAGGCGGTGCGGTAGAAGTCACCGTAAACGGAAACAAAGAGATCACAAAACTCATAATAGATAAAGACGTGGTCGATCCTGATGATGTTGAGATGCTTCAGGACCTCGTAACAGCGGCGGTCAACGAAGCAATCAGACAGATGGAGGAACTCACTGAGGCCGAGATGAGCAAGATCACGGGAGGCCTCGATGCCATGGGAGGCGGACTCGGAATACCGGGATTCTAATATATGAGACAGTACCCGAGATCGCTCAATAAACTCATAAATGAACTGGGCAAACTTCCGGGCATAGGAGGAAAGACCGCTCAGAGACTCGCATTTCACATACTGAGCCTTACAGACAGAGAGGCTGAGGAACTTGCAGATGCGATTTCGAGCGCAAAAAAAACACTGCATTACTGCGAAGTTTGCGGCAATCTCACAGACAGTGACAAATGCAAAATTTGTGCGGATGAGACGAGGGATGGAACTGTGATATGCGTGGTCGAATCGCCTCAGGATGTGATGGCCATGGAGAGGATAAGGGAATTCAAGGGCAGGTACCACGTGCTTCACGGCACAATATCTCCTATGGAGGGAATAGGCCCGAATGATCTCAACCTCGCATCGCTGGTCAAAAGGCTTCAGGCAGAGCCTGATGTCAAAGAGCTGATACTGGCGACCAATCCGAATATCGAGGGAGAGGCTACGGCCATGTACATAGCAAATCTCCTCAAACCATCGGGCATTAAGGTCACGAGGATTGCCCACGGTCTGCCTATAGGAGGCGACCTCGAATATGCAGATGAGGTCACTTTGCTCAAAGCAATAGAGGGCAGACGTGAGCTTTAACAGACATAAATAAAGCTTGATACAAACGCGCGAACAATCATATCAGAAAATTGTTATATGTAAGGGGGAAGAATAAATGAAGAGAAAGACACTTACGATGAAAGAGACCATCGTAGTTGCGAGCACCCTGTTCGGAATGTTCTTTGGTGCGGGAAACCTGATATTTCCGGTGCACCTCGGACAGATGGCGGGCTCCAACTCATGGCCTGCAATTATCGGATTTTGCATCACGGCTGTGACAATTCCTATACTCGCCGTAGCGGCCATAGGTAACACTCACAGCGACAACCTGATGCATCTTGCAAGCAAGGTGGGAAACCGCTACAGCAAAATATTTACAGCGGCGCTCTATCTCACGATAGGACCTTTCTTTGCAATTCCGAGATGTGCAACAGTATCATTCACAACAGGACTTGAGCCGCTTACGGGCAACCACCCTAAAATCGCGCTGCTCATATTCTCATTTGTGTTCTTTGCGCTGGTAATGTTTTTCTCACTCAGGCCGAGCGGAATTACGACATGGATCGGCAGAATCATCAACCCGATTTTCCTTGTATTCCTGGCCATACTCGTAATCGTGGCACTCATCAATCCGGGTGCTCCGATGTCGAGCGTAGAGCCTACCGAGGCTTATCAGAACGGAGCACTTTTCAACGGATTCATTGAAGGATACGGTACAATGGATGCCATTGCAGGACTCGCATTCGGCATTGTAATCATCAATGTCGTACGCGACCTTGGAGTCAGCGATGACGGTGATGTAGCGAAAGCCACAATCAAGGCCGGAGTATTCACCGGAATCCTGATGGCCATCATCTATGTCCTGACAATTATAATGGGTGCGCAGTCAAGAGGTCTTTTCGAACTCTCTGACAACGGCGGAATCGCACTCACACAGATTTCCAACCACTACCTCGGGGGAATCGGACAGTTCGTACTTGCAATTACGATCACGTTTGCCTGCCTCAAGACAGCGATCGGACTGGTTACAAGCTGCGGCGAGATGTTTGTAAAACTCATCCCGGGTAAACTCAACTACAGAGGATGGGCTATGGTATTTACGCTCTTCTCGTTTATAGTTTCGAACGTGGGGCTTACAGCCATCATCACTTATGCAATTCCGGTGCTGATGCTGCTCTATCCGCTTACAATCACACTCGTTATTCTGGCGCTTTTCGAAAAGGCTTTCGGAAAAAGCAAATACGTATATATGTGGGTGACCATCGGAGCTCTTATCCCTGCAGTCTTTGACTTCTTCAAGACTCTCGGAATCGAGTCCGTAAACACACTCGGCGGCAAGATATTCCCGTTCTTTGATCTCGGACTCGGCTGGGTAGTGCCGTCCGTCATCGGTCTGGTAATCGGACTCATAATGACCAAAGTAAAGGGCACCGAAAACGCCAAAGCAGCGTAGTCAAAGCGCTTCGCTGCTCATGATGACAGAAAGGTAACGGGATTATGTCTATAGAAGTTGCAAGAGCATATTTGAAAGAACTGGGCGTGGACGATCGCATCATGGAATTTGATGTGTCGAGTGCCACTGTGGAACTCGCCGCCAAAGCGGTGGGAACCGAGCCTGCCAGAATATGCAAAACTCTGAGCTTCAAGCTCAAAGACGGCACGGGCATACTCGTGCAGGTAGCAGGCGACGCCAGAGTAGACAACAAAAAATACAAGGAATACTTTGGCGAAAAGGCGAAGATGCTCTCGCCTGAGGAGGT
>CADAJM010000044.1 GCA_902788245.1 uncultured Eubacteriales bacterium
GCTTTCGAATATCTGTGAGCCGACGTGGCTGTGAAACCCCTCTACGGATATGTTCTCACATACAAGCGCCGCTTTTACAAAATCATCCGCCTGCCCTGTATCTATAGGAACTCCGAACTGCGAATCCACACGCCCCGTGTTAATGGCTTCAAGCGTATGCGGATCCAGGCCGACAGTCAGCCTGAGCAGAACTTTCTGCTTTACTCCCAGTTCTCCTGCCATTCTGTCCAGCACTTCGAGTTCATTATGATTATCGACTACAAAGTAGCCTATACCGCTTAAAACGCCGTATTTAATATCCTCATCGGTTTTATTGCTGCCGTGAAAGAACATCTTGTCAGCCGGAAATCCCGCCGCAAGAGCCGTATAAATCTCTCCCGGTGATACCACGTCTATACACATGCCTTCTGATTCGACAATCGGATATACGCCTTTGAAGCTCAGCGCCTTACTTGCATACAGCGGTGCGCTCTTTGGACCGAAACTGTCATGCATTGCATTTACATAAGTCCTGCAATTCGCTCTGAGCACATCCTCATCCATCACATACAAAGGCGTGCCGAACTTCTCGGCAAGTTCCACCGCGTCCATGCCGCCTACGGCCAGATGCCCCTTATCATTTACGCTGAGATTGTCATAAAGCATCTTGCTACCTCTATAACATATGCGCTAGTAATTCATCTCTGCTCTGATGCGAGAGATATGCAGGCGGTACGTCAAAGAGCGTTCTGGCCCCCGACTGTCCCTCCTGATTCATTCTGTATGCTGCCCTTGCAGCAGCTACAAGTATGCTGCTTGTAAAATACGGATTGGAATCGAGATTCAGGCTGAACTCAACTGTATTGTTGAATTCGCTGTTTAATCCGGTGCGTCCCGATCTGAGCACAGTTCCTCCGTGCGGAAGTCCTGCGTGTTTTTCGTTCAGTTCCTCCTGAGTTATGAACTCTACAGTCGTATCATACGGCTCGAAATAAGCAGGCATGGTCTTAATTGCCTCTTCTATGGCTGCTTTATCCGCTCCGTCCTCTGCGACTACGTAGCACTCGCGAAGATGCATGTCTCTTGCGGTGAACTCAGGATGCTCTCCGGCTCTTACTTTATCCAGAGCGGCCTCGACAGGAACTGTATACTGCCTGGCATCAGCAACGCCCTCAATTCTCCTTATGGCATCGGAATGTCCCTGGCTTACGCCTCTTCCCCAGAAAGTATAGCTGTCCCCGTCCGGAAGCGCCGCATCTGCAAGTATCCTGGCCAGCGAGAAATATCCCGGGTCCCAGCCGCAGGATATGATTCCTATCTTACCTGACTTCGAAGCTGCTTCGTCGACATTTGCAAAGTGAGTCGGAATGTTTGAATGATTATCGAAGCTGTCAATGACATTGAAGTCCGCTGCAAGTTCAGGCGTCATCCACGGCAGATCCGTCGCACTTCCTCCGCAGAGTATGAGCACATCAATTTCATCCTTCATGCTGCCGATTTCATCATATGAGATGACAGGTACATCACAAACTGTCTTTACCGATGAAGGATCTCTTCTCGTAAATACAGCTGCGAGCTCCATGTCCTGTGCTTTCTCTACTGCGGCCTCAACGCCCTTTCCTATATTTCCGTATCCTACTATTCCGATTCTCATTGTCCTCTGCACCTTCCTCTTAGTCTGAGAGTAAATCGTTCATATCGTAGAGCCCGGCAGGCTTTCCTACGATAAACCTTGCTGCGTCAACTGCACCGTCTGCAAACAGCGCTCTGTCAAGAGCCTGATGAGTAACGGTGATAGTCTGAGTGTTTGTGCCGAACATCACCTCGTGCGTTCCGACTATATTACCCATTCTGACCGCGTTGATTCCTATTTCGTTAGTCTCTCTTTTGCAATTACCGCTGCGACCGAGATTATAGTGAAGTTCAGGTCTTGCATCCTTTACTGCATCTGCCAGCATGAGGGCTGTGCCGCTCGGAGCGTCAACCTTTCTGTTGTGATGAGTCTCAACTATCTCTATATCGCAATTGCCGAATTTGGCTGCGATTTCATTTACTACCTTTGCAACGAGAGCGACTCCGACGGACATATTGGCGGATTTGAACACCGCTATGCTCTCGGATGCTTTTTTAATCATCTCCATCTCATCCTCGGTCTGACCCGTGGTGCACACCACCACCGGAAGGCCTCGGCTCGTGCAATAGTCCATCATGGCTTTTGTTCCCTCGTGATGCGAGAAATCAATCATGACATCTGCAGGTCCTGTGTACTCCGAAGGGGTAAGATAAGCCCCCTCAGCACCCGTAGGTGTGATGCCGGCTATGAGCTCCATATCCTCTGTCTGCTCTACGATGCGGGCCAATATCTGACCCATCGCGCCGTCTATGCCGTTAATTACAACTTTCATTAAATGACTCCTACTTCCTTCATTGCGGCTTTGAGCCTTGCGAGATTAGATTCTTCCATACGATACATCGGTGATCTCATGATAGGATCGCAATATCCGAGTATGGCCATTGCTTCTTTGACCGGGATAGGATTTACCTCGCAGAAAAGCGATGCTACCAATTCGTTATATTTGCACTGAAGCTCGGCCGCTCCTGCTACATCTCCTGCCCAGAATTTAGTGCAGATCTCGCGCGTCTCCGCAGGTATAACATTTGAGAGTACGGATATTACGCCCTTTCCTCCCATGGAGAGAATCGGAACTATCTGATCGTCGTTTCCTGAGTAGAGGTCCAGTTTATCTCCGACGAGAGTAAACGTACTTACGATCTTAGAGATGTCTCCGTTAGCCTCCTTGATGGCTGCGATTCCGTCTATCTCAGCGAGCTTTGCATATGTTGCAGGCTCGATATTGACTCCGGTTCTTCCCGGTACATTGTACGCGATGATAGGCACGCTGCTTACCTCGGCATACTCGCTGAACAGTTTTACAAGTCCTCCCTGTGTGGCCTTGTTGTAATAAGGCGTAACCACGAGACATGCATCTGCTCCCGCCTCGCAGGCAAACTTCGTAAGCTGTTTGCCGTACTCGGTGTCATTGCTGCCCGTTCCTGCGATTACAGGGACTCTTCCGGCAACTTTTTCGACCGCATATCTGATGCACTCCTTGTGCTCTTCATCGCTGAGTGTTGAACCCTCACCTGTGGTGCCGGCGATTACAAGAGCGTCAATTCCCTGTTCGATCTGCCAGTCTATCAGCCTTCCGAACTGTTCATAGTTAACACCATCCTCTGTCATAGGTGTTATGAGCGCTGTTGCGACTCCCTCGAAAATAGTATGTGTCTTTGCCATTTTGTTCCTCCTCATAATGATATGAATTGCATTAATGAGACGAGGCTATCAATCGATCCCTAGCCTTATGTAAAAAAGCAGCCATACGCATATGGCTGCCGGTAAGAACATAATAAGATCTTATCCTGGATAGCACTCCGCGTAGTTGCGACAGTCGACCGGATATTATCCGTCCGCCCAGATCGGTCGGCATGCAGGCCTTCCTCTCTTCGGCATCCGTCCCTTTCACAAATCACGTCCTGCATAACTGTGTGATTTACTACTGATGACCAAATGCGTCCTCTATCTCAATGCAGGAATTGTAATATTTATTCAGAGCACTGTCAAGTGCGCCTCCTTGCAATCAGATTGAATTTCTCATATACTTTATCGAAATTGTTAAAGAATTTAAGAATGTAATCCAATTAAGACAAGGGAGCAGATATGGGAATCAAGACAGCGAAATTCGGAGGATCATCAGTTGCAGACGGCATACAGCTTGCCAAGATCAAAGACATCATAGAGGCGGATAAGGACCGCCGCTACATCGTAGTGTCCGCACCGGGCAAACGTTTTGACGGCGACAGTAAGATTACCGATCTCCTCTTTATGTGCAAGGCTCAGGCCGACCACAACATTCCTTACGAGCAACTGCTTCAAGTTATAACAGACCGCTACAGCGCCATTAAGTATAATCTCGGTGTTGACGTCGACCTTGACAGCGAATATGAGACCATACTCAAGAAACTCGGAGAAGGCTGCAGCGAGGACTATATCGCAAGCCGAGGAGAATACCTCTCCGCAATTCTCGTGGCTGCATATCTCGGTTACGACTTCGTGGATACCGAGGGTCTTATCCTCTTCGACAGCAAAGGCAGGCTCTTACCTGAGGAGACTAACGAAGCCCTATCAAAGGAACTTGCAAAGCACGAGCGCGCTGTGCTCCCGGGTTTCTACGGAAGCGACATCAAGACCGGTGATATTCGCATACTCTCCCGCGGAGGTTCAGACGTTACCGGCTCTCTCGTTGCACGTGCCGTGGGAGCGGATATGTACGAAAACTGGACAGATGTGTCGGGACTTCTGATGGCTGACCCTCGCATCGTAGATAATCCTAAACCTATTGAATACATCTCGTACATGGAACTCAGAGAGCTCTCATACATGGGCGCATCAGTTCTGCACGACGAGGCTGTCTTCCCTGTCAGGCTTGCGGGTATTCCTATCAACATCAGGAACACCAACGCGCCTGAAGACCCGGGCACAATCATTACGACTGAGAATTCATACGACAACGACAAACTCTTCTCGGGTATTGCCGGCAAGCAGCCATTTACAGTCATCACCGTATATAAGAATATGATGAACAAAGAAGTCGGTTATGTAAGAAGAGCTCTTACCGTACTTGAGGACCTCGGTATTAGTTTCGACCATATCCCTACCGGCATCGATTCCCTGTCTGTAGTAATTGAGAGCGCAGCCCTTGAGGATAATCTCGAAGAAGTTCTCAAGGAATTCGAGCAGAGACTTCACCCTGAAGAGATCAATGTCATTCCGGATATCGCCATGATAGCCGTCGTAGGAATGGGCCTTGTCAGAAACATCGGTGTGGCTGCGAGGATTACTCAGGCTCTTGCGGATGGAGGTATAAACATCAGAATGCTCAACCAGGGCACGAGTGAAATCAACGTAATAGTCGGTGTCGAATCCAAGGATTTCAAGAAAGCCACCAAAGCTATATATAACGCCCTCACAAACTAGAAATTTTTACTGTCAAAATAATGAAAATCATACTTGCATCTGCCTCTCCGAGGAGGCTTGAAATTATGAATAAGCACGGCATCGATCCCGTGTTAATGCCTATGGATACCGACGAGACTCTCACCGGCAATCCGTCAATGAACGAAGCCGTTGAAGAGCTTTCTCACAGAAAGGCTCTCGCCTGCTATGAAAGCATCAAAGCAGATCCCGCCCTGTCAGAGAAATACGCCGGACATATCATCGTCGGAGCTGACACCATAGTCTATACGGACAGGATACTCGGCAAACCCGAGGATGCTGATGACGCAAGGCATATGCTCGAGTCATACAGGGGAACTTATCACTACGTACTTACCGGGATAAGCCTGATAGATGCGGACAGCGGAAATTCAGAAGTCATGAGTGATGTCACAAAGGTCTGGTGTATCAACTACAGCGACGAGGATATCGAAGACTACATCGCACGCGAAGAGCCTTACGATAAAGCCGGCGCCTACGCCATTCAGGGTTACTTCGGCAGGTTTATAGATCACATAGAGGGCGACTACGAAAATGTGATGGGACTTCCGTTCTACCGAATCGAAGACAAACTCAAATCATACAGATAAACAAAGAGCCGGACATCCGGCTCTTTCAATTTATTGTGAGTTATGCATCTGAAATCAGTCTCCGATGTGGGCCTCGAGAACTTCAGTCATAATGTCCCTCTGATATACGTCGGTCAGTATGCCGAGGAACTCGATATCGCAATCCTCAAGCTGCTTTTTCTCAACCTTCAGATTATCCTGCTTTGTAACCACGATGGTACGACCGTATGTCTCAGTATCTGTGAGATTTCCCTCATCATCATAGTAATCAAACAGGAAATCGATTCTGTCACCGGATTCAAACTTCTGAACGCCTTTTTTCATGAATGCGTATTTATCATTCACAAAATCATATCCCGTAATGATTCCCTTCTCCGGAGCCATGTCATCCTTTATAGGATCCCACTCAACGTGGATTATTATCTCTTCGGCGCCGTTAAGTTTCGCTCTTACATCACCAGTAAATACCAATCCTTCATCAGTCTCTCTGTATCCTTGAGATTCGTAACATACCGGTCTGCCGTTCATGTGAATCCATGTGTCGTCCATGTCAACCAGAGGATGCCCGTCTGCGTCCTCGCCTCCGTAATGCTGAGCGCCCAGATATCTCCATCTGCCCTCCTCATCCTTTTGGTAGGCTGCAGTCTGACAATCAGCTATTATGTCCCAAGTCTTTTCCGGTAGTTCAGGCAGGTAGCCGTCCCCCGTATCTTTAAGAGGTATATCCACCAAAGTACTGATCGGATCGTAGTCCTCAAAGCCTTTGACATACCAAGCCTCGTCGCTGAAATCCGACCTGCTCAAAGATTCAATAAAGGTGTTAATTGTCTTTTCATCGGAGTTTACGAGTTTGTCGTGCTCCCTCTTTTTCTGAACTGCAATTATGCTGAACACATCGTTGAACAGTTTTCTCTGTTTGCTCAGCTTCATCCTATCGAGTTCTTTGGCCGTGTCACCATATGAATAAATGTCCTCGTAGGCCAGGGCAAACGACAGGCCGTTTATACCCTTCGCTGCATTTCTGTTCCTGTAGAGCACACTGGCTCTGAGGGTATTCATCAAATCGTCTCTTTCCTTTTGGCTGCAAATGGAATCGTCGACATCGGTATCTTCGAGTTTGTCGATGAAATCTATAAGATCGGTTTGTGACTTTGCATAGAAAGTATATGAATTCATGGCGGCAAGTCCGAAATCCGCAAAGTCAGCAGGATCCTTCCTGATGGCTTCATCCGCCTTTACGAACATATCAGTCACCTTCTCATATGCAGGTTTTAAAAGAGTCAGGTCGACAAATGACAATGTCGAATCCGTCTGTTTCTTTCCGTCATGAATTGCGGTGTTGAACTGGTCGTACGTAGAAACCATGACCCTGCCGAATTCCTCGCTGGAAAGCCCCGGATTCTCCGCAAGTCTTCCGAATGCATCCGTATAAAACCATCCGAATCCGCCCTCCGTCTCCTCAGATGCAAGATAATAATCCGCATATGGTTCCAGCGCATTTGCGATTTCTATGTCCTGCATCAGGCAGGCGTCAAAGCCTATCACATCAAATTTTACTCCGGCGTTTTTTATCGATGTTTCAATCTCGGATATTCTGAGCCCGTGGAAATAGTCCTCATCCTCTCTGTGTTTAAGGTCATCAACTCCGTAACCGTACGGCACTCCTCCGCCGTGATCCCACAGCACGAGCATATACCTGTCGGCAGGATAATTCTTCGCCGTCCATTTGATGAAGTCTTCGAGTTCTGAAGGCTCCTCCATGGTTTCAATATCGCGGTCTTCTATCTTTTCGACTTCACCGCCCTTTACGGTATACCTACCGTAACTGTTCTCATCCATGCCTTTGGTGAACCATCTTCTCGATCCTCCGGTCTCAAGCACAAATGTCAGTGCGTCGCCTTTCTTTGTGGCGTCCTGCATCATCCTGATATTTGCTGAAGCCGCCCCGACTTTTTTCTCAAGATCGGATCCGACTATGTATTCCATAACGACGACGCTCTTATCATTTGAGTGGTCCGGGAAGAATTTGTCCCTGGACGCAGTCATATTAACGATTTCTGCAGCAGCGCTTCCCATGGTCGACTCTCTGGTGATCGCCCTATCATCGGAGACTATGTCCTTGGAATCATCATATACATCGCTGAGAACAGAATTGATAACCATCTTTGGAGGATATGCCCTGAGAGTAATAAAAGCAACGCCAAACACAAGGACGAGTATCTCGACTGCGGATATCAGTCCTATTCCGGCGTGCACCAGTTTATTGCCTATCTTTCCGTAGTCCTTATAAGGCTTGAATACAGGCGCAGTGAATTTGCTCCTTCCCAGCGCAAGTATAGAAAGTCCGAGCAGCGGGATTATCCAAATCAGCAGGGTAAAAAAGAAACCTTTGCCAAAGCTCTTTGCAAGCCTGTGATAGAGCCTGAGCAGGAAGAATGAATATACCACGACCGCAACCGTCATATACAGATTTCCCGACTTATCATCAGGACCGAGATAATATGCGCCGCAGATAAATACCGCTGATATGATAAACGGTCTCCAGAATGATCTGATACCTCTGAAAAGAACGGTCGAGAATTCTCTGTCCGCAAGGAAAGGAATTACCGCCGTTCTTATTTTAAGTCCCATTTTCCCGAGTATCAGAAAATATGCTATTGATTGGAGTATCCAAGGACCGACCCAATATGCCGGTTTCATCAAAAAATATTGATAAGGTAAGCTCATATATTCCCTCTCTTACGCAAATGTCCTATTGGATATACACGATGTCGGTCTTGCGAAATGCATTAATAATTTTAAGCAAGCCGCTGTACAGAAGTCCTGCTGCATATAGATCCACAAGCGCTTTTTCGTCTCCGATAACAAATCCGAATACTATAGCAGCAGCGGCAAATGCCAGGTTTCCGAGTCCGGTCACGAAATTCAGTTTCCATGACCCGCTATCTATCTTTCTTGCATCAAGAGCTAAAAGCATGTCTACTATGCCGGCAAAAGCATAAAAACCAAGTAAATATAGAATTACAAAGACTTTGGACATGGTAACGGAAAAAGCAAATAATCCGAGGTCAAACAGAATTATGCCCGCATAAAGTGTATTTTTGCCGCCCACCATATGTCTGCCCATTGTGAAATAGAACCACAGACTTCTGATCCCCATTGCGAGCAGCACAAAGCATATTATCAGACATATCAGATTGATTCCTTTATCCGGCCACTTAACCAACATTGCACTCAGCGCGATGATAAAAAGGCCTACAAGTATATCTTTAATCCTCTGCCCGTTAGTCATCAGTTCCACCTTCTCCCTTTACGAGGCCAGCGAAGTCTCTGTTGCCTTTAAAGCCTTCTTTGCCAAAGTCCACCGATCTGCCTGCAAGTCTGTTTCCTGATTTGTATATTCTGTTTGTCACCAGGCTCTTTTGTGCCATAGCGGCAAGCGTGAATTTGCCGAGGAAAGTCGAATTCTTTTCGTTCTCGGAAGCATTCACGTACTCGTTTCTGTATTTATCGATATCGAAGTCCTCTATCTCACAACCGGATAATTTCTCGCCGAAAGCCTTCCAGTCATCGCAGGCATCGAGCTGTCTCTTTATAATTATGCTAAGTATCTCGTGTTTCCACGGCATCATCGCCTCAACATCGTATTTTTCCTTTTCGAATACCTCGTGCTCTCCTCTCAGGAACTTCATGGCATATATCATCTGAGTAAAAGCAGATGCGTAGTCCATAGGATTGTCTTTAATAACGGCTCTGTAATTGGCCCAGGCAGGCATATATTTATAGCGGGCGAAACTGTAATCCGGAAAATGACCTGCTCTTCCGTGCCCGAGATTCATTATTGATTTTTCACTTGTCTGATACAGGCTGTTTGTAAATATGTGATTGTCCAAATCGTCTTCGGCACTCGGATTGTGTCGGAACTTAACTCTGATATCTTTATCCTCTCCGTCAACCATCATCATTTCATAGAAATAGTCATTTGTATTGTTAATAACCAGTGACGGTGTGCCGGCGAAGTACTGATGCGCCCATGTATCAGCAAGCACATGCATGGCAATCCCTGCAGCCTGCGTTCCGGCTCCTTTTGCGAGATTCACGGTATCAACCAAAAGATCGCCGTTGGGACCGCAGATTAGTCTGAATTTATTTCTGTATCTTTTGGAGCATTTTCTCTCAGGATTTACATAGAGATCTCTCGGCAGGAAATGAAATGAAGCCCAGATACGCGTGATATCTTGGAGCCCCAGCATATCAGTCCTTGCATCTATAAGTTCCGTCTGAATTTGTGTAGTTGCAGCCGAAACGGGTGCTCCGATTCCCTTTAAGAAGGTCTTGGTGCAAAGATCAACAAACTGAGCGCTGTAGCATATCTCCATGCTCTCTTCGTGGCTGTATCCTGCGATGATTGCAGTAGCGTATGTTGCGTAGTAATGGAAGTCCTTTTGCATCAGTTGACCTCCTCGCTCTTAATGCCTTCTGATTCGGCTATCTCTGCTCGTATCCTTCGCATCTTAATTCCTGAATAAACGAGTTCACACAGAATTACAAATGAGGTTGTTTCCACAATCAAAGAAGTAAGGGTAAGAGAAAAATCTTTTTCATCCCCATTTATAAAACCCACTACAATTGACACCATTGAAAAAGCACTGACCAGAATCAGGAAAAATGCAAGAACAAGGTATCTGTTATTCTTATTTCTGCCATATGCTTCGACTCTCGCACCTCGCCATATGACAAGTCTGAATCTGAAATCTATAGCCAAAACAATGGCAAAAATAATACAGAGAGCTACGACATTGAAGGTGGTTCGTTCGAAGTCTTCAAGGCCCTCAACATCATAGTCTGAAACCATCATAAGAAAGGTTTTGAGAATACTCCACAGTCCTAAAATAATCACTCCGTTCGAGGTGACCTTAAGCTGATTGTGGTATTTCCTTATTGCTATTCTTTTTTCGCTATTGATATCGGTCATATTGCAATAATTTGATTATAGTTATTTATTTTGCTTTCCGAGTTCCTGTGTTCTCTCTGTCGATTTTACAACTGTATCTATGAAAGCCCCGCGTACACCATGCTCTTCGAGCGTCTTAATGCCGACTATGGTATTACCTCCCGGTGAGCAAACCTGATCTTTGAGGAATCCCGGATGCTCTCCGGTCTCAAGAACCATTTTGGCAGCACCGAGAACAGTCTGTGCAGCGAGGTTCATGGCTGTCTTTCTCGTGAGCCCTTTGGCTACTCCCCCGTCTGCCATTGCTTCAATAACCAAATAGATATATGCAGGGCCTGCACCGGAGAGTCCGCATGCAGTATCAATCAAATTCTCAGGCATCCATTCGACTATTCCGATTGAATTGAACAGTTTCTCTGCAAAAGCCTTTTCCTCATCGGTAAAATCCGTGCCCGAATCCATAGCGAATGCTCCTTCGTTAACCATGGCCGGTGTATTCGGCATGAGCCTCAGCAGTCTGAATTTGCCGCCTGTCATCCCTCTTATGCTGTCTGTTGTCAGTCCCGCCATAATAGAAATCATGGCTTTTCCGTTCATTTCCTTGCCGAGTTCCGCAAGTACTTCTTTGGCATATTGAGGTTTGACGCAAGATAAAAGCATATCCACGGATTTGGCGAGCTCTTTGGGTCCGCCTGCAACAACGCATCCAATCTTTTCGTACTTATCGTTAAGTTCCGGAATAACATCGTATACGTAAATATCCTCTGCCTTTACAACGCCTGAATTGACGGCGCCTGACAGAATGGCACCTCCCATGGCACCGACTCCGAGAAATCCGAGTTTCATCTCCTCTACCTCCTATGTCCGAATACTGCAATATGTTCTAACTATACGGTTTGTATACTTTAATCAATTATCATTATACACCCGAGAACTCTTATCTTGAACACTATAAATATAAATGCGGGCTGATGCTCACAGCAAATGCCCGCAATGTAACACCGTGCAAAAATTGGTCGCACGATGGAATATAACAGCCCGTATAATGCGGGCTGTTAATGGCTTATTTATATTCTTAATTGAAGTATCTGAACACGCCTTTGACCTTACCCACAACGGTAACATCCGTTGCAATTATAGGCTCAAGAGCGTCATTTTCAGGTTGGAGCCTGATATGATCTTTTTCTTTAAAGAATCTCTTTACCGTTGCGCTTGATTCGCTTCCGTCGTTTACAAGGGCTACTACAATTTCTCCATTCTTGGCATCTTGTCCTTCCTGCACTATCAGGTAGTCTCCGTCATTAATGCCGACGTTAATCATGCTGTCACCGTGAACGGTAAGTATGAAGTTGTTCCCCTGACCTATAAATCTGGCAGGCATAGGCATCTCATCTACGATATTTTGCTCCGCTAGAATAGGCTCTCCGGCAGCAACTCTGCCTACGACAGGAAGAGACACTGTGTTAAGGTCATCCAGCATCATCCTGGCTCTTATATACTCGTTCTCAACAGGAAGCACAGTGCGTGGCTTGGCAGGATCCTTTTTAACAAGGCCTTTGTCCTCGAGCGCTTTAATGTCGCTGTGTACTGTGGATGTGGACTTGATCTTAAGAGCTGCGCAGATCTCACGAACTGTCGGTGAATATCCTTTCTCAGCTATGGTCTTTTTCATGAAGTCCAATATGTCTTTTTGACGTTGTTCGCTTTTTTTCATGGCTTCCTCCAGGTGCATCCCCGGTTAAATAACTGTCTGATTGAATTATCTTGTAATGAATTACTTGTATTTATGATCAACTAAGTCGTTGATGTTAAGTTCTGCCCCGTATTCGTTCCAGTCGTCGTAAATGCGTCCTGTCTGACGCACGATTATATCTCCCACAATTCCGTCGACTTTAGCAAACGGCAATGTCTTGTGATAGGTGATTTTGCTTCCGTCTCGTTCGAACACAAATCCCGTGCGGAACCTTTCTCTCTCGAGGTCATATTTGTATTCGCATATCTCATTTATGAGTTTGTAAAGATTGTCATTATCTTTGTCGAATACGTTCTCAAGATTAAGGAATGAGTAGTTAGCTCTGAGCTGGATTTCC
>CADAJM010000045.1 GCA_902788245.1 uncultured Eubacteriales bacterium
GGAGGTGAGGCCGGTCTCAGTTCCTTTTGTATAATATTCGCCGTACTTCGTAATTACGTTAGATGGCTGCTTCGGATACTTGCCCGCCTTTGCTTTAGGAAGCTGATCCATAATCTTTCCCCAAAGAGCTGCGGCCTGTGTAGAGGATCCGTTCATCTCTATATTCTGGTCAGTTCCTATCCAAAGAGCGCCTGCATAGCTCGGAGTAAAGCCGTCGAACCAGACGTCGTAATTGTCATTTGTAGTTCCGGTTTTGCCGCCTGTAGCAACATCGCTGATTTTTGCGTTGTACGCAAGACCTCTGGTAACTACGCTCTGGAGCGTATCTGTCATTATCCAAGCAACTCCTTCGTTGAGGACCTCGGTCTGCTCGGATTTTCCTTCGAGCAAAACATCACCGTTTCTGTCTATGATTTTCGTATAGCAAATAGGTGTATTAACTTTACCGCCGGCAGGGAAGGCTGCATATGCAAGCGCCATATCAAGAGGCGTTACACCTTCCGTCATTGCCCCGAGTGCCATTGCGGCAGCATTTACGTCATTTACTTTGTCATTTTGCTCAACGTCGACGAGAGTTGTAATACCGAATTTCCTAACCACCTGCGTAGAATATTCCGGTGTAACCTGCATCAGCAATTTAACAGCGCAAGTGTTGATTGATTGCTGTATTGCAGTCTTGAAAGTGTTCTTGCCGGTAAATGTTCTCGACGCGTTAAGTGGCCAATATTTCCCGTTAACCTTGGTTCTTTCATCCTCGATAGAGGAGTGGACAGTTACGTAATCTCCCCATCCTTTGGTACCTTGTCTGTCAATCTTATAATCGACAAATTTCCATTTCTTACCCTCGGCGGCGAGCTCATAGCTCTTTTGAAGCGCCGCTCCGTAAACCGCGAGAGGTTTGATGGAGGATCCAGGCTGCCTTGGATTAGTAGCTCGGTTGAGAAGTCTCTGACCTTTGAACTGTCTGCCGCCGACCATGGCTTTTACTTCACCGGTGCCGACCTGAACTATTACCATTCCGGCCTGAGGCTGACGTACTTTCTGACCGATGGAGTAACCGGTTTCTGTGATGATGAGATTGTTGCCGTCTTTCTTAAATTTGTCTTTATAAGCATTGTCATTAAAGAAATCAGCAGAGACGATAACATTGCCTTCGCCGTCGCCGCTCTTGTATGCGGCAGGGATGTTGACATAACCTCCCTGAATGGAGTATACGACGCCGTCATCATATACATAGTAGTTTTTGAACTCTATGCTGTAGTCGGTAGCACCGTCAACTTCGGTTTCGTAAATGTTCAAATTGCGGTTTGCGTAAATAGTCGCAGATCCGTCGTCGTTGAACTTAATATCTTTATCATCGCCTTTTAAGGTGAAGTTATCATCTTTATCAAAGTAGTCGTTGTAGTCATATAGAGCTATTTGACCGTCGTTATTCAAAATATTGTCGTTGCCGTCCTGTCTCCAAATGGCAGAAACTCCCGGAAAATTGCTTCCTTTTTTGAATTCTTCAGCTACGACATTCTGTGCTTTACTGTCCAGAGTGGAGTAAATCTGAAGACCGCCTGTGTATACCAAGCGCTCGGCTTCTTCAAACGACATCTCTTTTTGTTCCATGAGATCGGCGACTATGGTATCAATAAGATATTCATGGAAATATGAGTAATTGCCGCTGCCTGTCTTGAGATTAGGATTGATGAAATCATTTAGCGCGAGCTCATAGCATTCGTCATGCTGAGCCTGCGTAATAAAGCCCTGCTCGAGCATGAGGTCCAGCGTGAGCTGACGTCTGCCTTTGGATATATCGTTTGTTACTACTTTATCCGGAGACTTTTGAACTACTTTGGAGTCCTCGCTTAATTCTCCGCCTTCATTTGCATATTTGAGAAGTGAATAGATGTGCGGAGCCTGAGGAAGTGCTGCAAGTGAAGCGCATTCTACAAGACTCAGGTCTTTAACGCTTTTTGAGAAATATGTCTTTGCAGCGGAATTAACACCATAGCATCCGTGCCCGAGATAAATGGTGTTGAGATATGCCTCCATAATTTGTTTCTTGGAGAGGGCATGCTCAATTCTCGCTGCGTAATACATCTCGAGGAATTTACGCTTAATGGTTCGTTCACTTTTAACATCAGGCAAATATACGTTACGTGACAATTGCTGGGTAATTGTACTTGTGCCGCTTATCTTTCCATGTCCCGTAATTGAGGAGAATACCGCACCTATCATACGAACCCAGTTGAATCCGTGGTGCGTCCAGAAAGTCTTATCCTCAATGGCGACAAATGAATTTATGAGGTCTTCGGGCATTTCATCATATTTAACCAGTCGTCTGTTTTCCGTATAGTAAATATTGTCGATTTGTTTTTCTTCGTCGTCATAAACGATAGAAGCGGTGGCGACGGTTGCATATATATCGTTGTAGTTATAGGAAGGAGCCTCGTGTATTATATATGCTCCGACACCGATGCCTACAAGCAACATGAATACTCCAACTACAACCATGTCTCTGAGAAGTTTAAGGAAACTGAATTTCAGAGGCTTGTTTTTAATGGTTTTGCCGTCGAGTTCGTAGGTTTCGCCTTCATCAGGACGATAATTAGGATTCTCTTTAAGGAAGAGTCTGTGTTTAAGAGACTTTTTAACCTTAGGGGCTTTTGCTTCTTTGGTTTTTTCGGATTTGAAAATAGCGAAAAGACTGTGTTTGGATTTAGGCTCCGAGAGATCCTTAAATTCAATGCGCTTGCGTTTACCGAGATCTATTTTGCGGTATTCGCCGGTTTCGCTGTCCTTTATATAGCCGCAAGCGAGAGGGGTCTTTTCATCCTTAGGTTTATTGTAAAGATCGAGAACAGGGACATCAGGCTCGTCAGTTTCGGAAGCAGCAACGGAATCTTCATCATCAGAAACTTCTTCAGAAACAGATTCTTCTTCTGCTTCTGTTTCTGTTTCTTCTGAACCTTCTACTGCAGAATCTTCTTTGGTTTCCGCTTCTTCTGTTGTCGTATCTTCTTCTGCCGTATCTTTAGTCTCTTCAATATCTTCAATCTCTTTGGAAGGTTCATCAATGTTGATTGATTCTTCTTCTCTAACTATTTCAAAGAGCTCATCAAGTTCCTGTGTCTTGTCGAGAGCTGCTTTTTTCTCGGAATCTTCATTCTTGATTTCTTCCGGTTGATCTTTTTTAGTGCCCAGGAAGGAAAAGAGGCCTTTAAAAAATGAGCCGCCTTTCTCTGCTGAAGCGATTTGATTATCATCCGAGACCGCAATTTCTTCGGACTTGATGTCTGAAGCTTTTACGGGCTCAACCGCTTCCGGTTTTTCGGCTGCGGCTTCTATGATGTCATCGGCAGGGAAAGTGGCTACTTCATCAGAAGCATCTTCGCGTTTTCTTTCAACTTTAATAGAAGAAGGGGCAGGATCTTTAACTACCACTCGTTCTGAGTTTGTCTTATTATTTTTCTTTTTACCGCTTGATATTACCGGTTGGATTTCCTTCCATCTGAAGTTTTGCTCACTTGATTTGGAAGCGTCAGCTTCGGATTCATCAAGATAATTGCTGAAGTCTTTTGAGTCTTCGCTCGCAACTTCATCGAATTTGGACAGAAAATCGTCGATTTCACGATTCGGATCAGCTTTCTTCTTTTTATTTTTGTCTGATCTCATGCGTGCCTCCTAATAAAATATTCCGAATTATTTTAGCACATTTTGACTCTTCTATAAAGAGAATGTGTTGCCTTTGGACTTAATGTAGCACATAAGTGTGTTGGTAAGTTTTACGGCGCTTTTGTTACTCAATCTCAAATGGATTATATCTGCATTATTGTTTTTTCCCTGCAGATATGAACAAGGGGTAAAACGGTCGTCTTCCTTTACGGTGAGTTCCGCGTTATCCGATGCGTCATATACTTTGGCGTATGTATTTCTAAATGTCCTTAACAGGGAGTTTTTGTCATTGTTAAATACCGCAATACGTTCTTTCTCTTCTTGAGTACAATCATTAAGCTCAGCAGAAGCGTGATTGTCCGTTACAATGCGGTTTAGATATGTATCGTCATATCCTTGAGAGAGCATTTTGAGAATAATGGCATCGGACGATTTTTCAATATCCATCATGCAGTTGATGCCACAGATATCTCCGACATTTTTTGTATCAGGGACGGGATCGTTTTTCGTAAACTTATAGGCGCCGCTGTTTATGGTGTAGAGCAATCTTGCCAGAAGGTCACTTGTTTTTGCATCGTAACAACTTTTAGGAAGGGCGTTTTCTTCCAGCACTTCATATGTATACTCTATACCCGGATTATTGTCTTCGTGATCTTTGGTAAAACTCTTGATTTGCTGATTAATATATTTGGTATATGAAGGTATCGCATATGAATTCAGCGAAATTGTTACATCGAGAGAAACAGGATACATATTCTCATATGTTTCAAGTTCGATATCCGCTACTCGAAAATCAACTGAGCGACTCTTGAGACGGGTGAGAAGTTTTCCGAGCTCGGCAATTAAATCAGCCTGTTTGGAAATGTCCGGACCTACGGCGCTTTTATTGATTCCACCGATGTGAATTTTGATGGCGCTGTCTTGGACAGGAGTTTCGGTTTTTGCCGGAAGCCTGATTTCGGAAACAGATTTTGCATATGAATATACAGAGACATAGGCTTTTGGACCGTAATCCATATATATGACTTTGGATTTTTTGCCTATCAATTTCTTACTGAGAGATTTAATGCCCGAATCCGCCTCGTTTTCATTATTAGCGAAAACTACGGTTTTACGTCCGGAGTTTAAATCGGCGGCGGCAATTGAGACAGCGGATGCGAGCAGATCAGGATTATCTGCAGCCGTCAGATAGTCTACGTTGACTATTACAAGCGTAGGCGTAACATTTTTCTTACGTTCAATTGCCGGAGTGTCAAATATTATGTTGCCCGCAGAATCAACTCTGTACTCCAGGAACTTTTCGTCAGCCCAGTCCGTAACAAAAGAAGAGAGCTGCTCCCGGCTTTCAAATCCACCTGATTCGGAAACAGAATGAACCCTGTCTCTGAAGTCGTTAAATACGGCTCTGTCGAGCACTTTGTATCTATTGACCATATGATAAGTGTAGATTGAGCCTGTTACAGCCAATATGGCGAATATAATCAGCCAAAATTTATAACTTCGCAAATACTTTTTCATATAACAAACAGTATACTATTTTTTTTACACAATTTGAAGATTTTACCCTTGCAAATACTTTACTTGGTGTGATAATATAGCGGGGCGTTTGAAAAACGCGGACTAATGAAACTATAAAGGAGGTGCGGCAAATGTCCAGAAAATGTGAAATATGCGGCAAGGGCCAGACATCAGGAAACGCAGTTTCTCACTCCAACATTCATACAAAGAGAAAATGGAATGCCAATATCCAGTCCGTAAGGATCAATGATAACGGCAGAGTCAGAAAAGCGAATGTCTGCACCAGCTGTCTCAGATCGGGCAAGGTCAACCGTGCCGTCTGATAAGCATAACAAAGGGAGTCTTGAGCGAGCGTTCAAGGCTTTTTGTTTTGTCTGATTTAAGATAGAATATATACTATGTCAGTAATAGAGAGAAATGAGTACGGCGCAGTCGGCGTCAATAAAAATGTAATAGAGAAGATGATTATCGAGGACCTGATGGAACTGTCCGATCTTCTTATACTGTGTAACAAAAAAGGAAAACCGATAAAAGACAAACCGACTCCATGGATAGATCCTGACCAGTACGATGCAATTGAGGTCACGGAAAAGAGAGGAGAGGTAAATGTCAAGGTGAATATTATAGCCAGGCACGGATGCAATATATCCAAATTAGCTGAGAATATATTCGATTCCATAGGCGAAACCTTTGAACTTTTGAGACTTGAAAAGCCCGAGAGCATAAGCGTAAAGGTCAGAGGGATAATGTCAGATGTACTCATTAAAAGAAGCATAGAGGTAGTTAGGAATAATGCCTGATAAAGTTAGCGTGAGCGATGACCTCGCCCGTCTCAAAGGAATAGGAGAAAAGAAGAAAGAGCAGCTTATGCAAGCAGGCATCTACACTGTAGAGGACCTGCTTGAGTATTATCCTGTTAAATATAAGGATAGAAGAAACGTAATCAAGGCAATTGACGCAGGCACTGACAGAGACAGCCTCGTTGCAGGAGAATTACTTAAAATCCAGGTAAGACCCTTATCCGGAGGAAGATCGATGATCACCTGTACACTCAGGGACGAGAGCTGTTATTTTTATGCTACGTTTTTCAATATGCCGTATCTCAGAAAGACGCTCAATATAGGACAGCGTTATGTAATGTTTGGCAGGATGAGACTCAGAAACGGCAGCAAGACTTGGACAAATCCGGAGATGTCCATGGAAGGAGGAGACAGAGATAAAAGAGGTATCATTCCGGTTTACAGGCACAGTGCAGGCTTGACGGATATAAACCTCAGGAAGTGGATAAATGAGGCGTTGCTCACTACGGATTTAGACGGCGAATGGATAGACCCGGAAATAGTCAATGAGAGAAAACTATGCGATAGGAGATACGCCCTCAGCAACATTCATTTTCCCGCATCAGAGCAGCACTATAAAGCCGCCAAATACAGACTGAATTATGAGAGCATGTTGATGTATCAACTTGCTGTCAGGATGAGCAGGAGGAGAAACGAGGGCGGAGATCTTGATGCATCTGTACCGGAATATCCTGCAGATGGTTTTATTAACTCTCTTCCTTTTGAACTTACGGAAGATCAGAATAAATGCATCGAAGAGATATATGCGGATTTATCAGAACGCAGACCTATGAACAGACTCGTACAGGGAGATGTCGGTTCGGGTAAAACCGTAGTTGCGGAGGCGGCCATTTACAGATGCGCATCTGTGGGAATGCAGGCTGCCATGATGGCACCGACTGAAATACTGGCCCGCCAGCATTATGAGAAAATGAGCAGTGACTTTGAACGATTCGGAATTCGCACGGCGCTTCTCGTCAGCGGCATGAAAGCATCTGAGAGAAGAAATGTTATCGACAGGGTTTCTTCAGGGGATGTCGATGTTCTGATCGGAACCCATGCCCTGATTCAAAACGAAGTTATGTTTAATAACCTCGCACTTGTTATTACGGATGAGCAACACAGATTCGGAGTTGATCAGAGAAAAGCACTGATGAATAAAACCAGAGCAGCGAACGTGTGCGTTATGTCTGCCACGCCGATTCCGAGGACGCTTGCAAATACTGTATTCGGAGACATGGACTTCAGCATTATCAGATCCATGCCGGGAGGAAGAAAGAAAATAATCACCAGGGCCCTGGATAAAAGCTGCAGGGAAAGAGCATATATATCAGTCAGAGAAGAACTTGATAAAGGTCATCTTGCTTATATTATTGCCCCTACCATAGACAATGAAGATGACGACATGCTCTCTGTTAACAGCCTATATGAGGAAATCAAGGAGAGGTTCCCGGGATATAAAACGGCGCTTCTCCACGGTAAACTCAAAAGCGACGAAAAAGAATACATAATGGAAAGCTTTGAGAGCGGCAAAGTTCAGGTGCTGGTTTCCACTATTGTTATAGAAGTGGGTATAGATGTACCGGATGCGACGATAATAGTGATTGAGAATTCCGAAAGATTCGGACTCGCCCAGATGCACCAATTGAGGGGGAGAGTAGGACGATCGGACCTTCAATCATATTGCTATGTTATCAACTACAGTAAATTTGAAACAGCTGAGGCCAGAGCTCGTGCAATGGCGGAGATAAGCGATGGATTTGAGATAAGCGAGGTGGACTATGAACTGAGGGGGCCCGGAGATATAATGGGCACCGTGCAATCGGGCAATTTAAATTCAAATATCCTTACGCTATCGAGAAACACAGCGCTTCTCGAAGCGGCGATGGCTGATGCGGACAGGATAATGAATACTGACAATGAAACAGATATGGAATATGCTTATAATCATATTATGAAAGACGAAGCTAATGATAACAGTGATATAATTTAACTATGAAGATTACATCAGGAAAATATAAATACAGAAATATAGAACTCCCCAAAGGAATAAGACCTACGACCGGAAAGGTCAGAGAGGCCGTGCTTAGTATGGTTAGTCCGTGGGTGGAGGGGGCAGCTGTCATGGATATGTTTGCGGGTTCGGGCTCTCTCGGACTCGAAGCCCTGTCCAGAGGAGCTGAGCATTGCTATTTTTGCGAATCATCAAGGGCGAACAGCAAGGTGCTGATAGCCAATATTGCAGAATGCGGAGCCGGAGAGGAGTCCACTGTATATAATTCGGATTATCAGACCGCAATTGCAAAGCTCGGAAGCCTTGGAATTACAATGGATATAGTCTTTATGGATCCCCCGTACGAGGAACTCTCTTACTATGAAACAGGCATGATTATGATGCAGGAAGAAGGGCTTCTGGATGAGGGTAGTTTAGTCGTTGCCGAGCATTTGTACGATAACAAATTATTGGACAACTATGGCTTTTTGCACAGGATAAAAGAAAAGAGATACGGCAGCATAGGTGTCGACGTATATATTTACGAAAAACAGTGCGATGAAGCGCAGTGAATTCTTGATAATAGACCTTTCTTTTGCTAATATCTAAAGAGTGAGGACGGGGCTTTATGGATAGAAAAGCATTGTACGCCGGATCATTTGATCCCTTGACAAACGGACATCTTAACATCATCGAAAGAGCTTCTTCTTTATTCGATTCGCTTACGATTGCCGTAGTGGTTAATCCTAACAAGAAGAGCCTATTCAGCGTTGAAGAAAGAGTTGAAATTGCAAAAGAAGCAACTTCGCATTTAAAAAATGTCAGAATTGATCAATTCAGCGGTCTTCTGGCTGATTACGTAAATGACGAAGGCTTTAATGCCGTAGTAAGAGGGCTCAGAGTTACCAACGATTTTGACAATGAACTTCAGATGGCGCAGATGAATGCTTTGCTTTTTAAAAACGGTGCGGAGACAGTACTTCTCATGACCGATCCGAAGTATTCATTCATAAGCTCAAGCCTTATCAAAGAAGTAGCAACTCTCGGAGGTGACATATCGGGACTTGTGCCTGAATGTGTGCTACGTAGAATTGAAAATAAATTACAGGAGGAATCAAAATGAAAGATGACAGCATCAAATTAATGTCACTTCTCGAAGAACTCGAAGATCTGATTACTACATCGAGCAAAATGCCATTCTCCGAAAAAGGCATAATCGATCTCGATGTTGCACAGAAGATTATGGAGGATATCCGACTTAATCTTCCGCGCGATATACAGCAGGCCAAATGGCTTAACTCAGAAAAGGATCGCATCATAAGCGAGGCCAAGAGAGAGTACAACAGAATGATCAACGAAGCAAAGGATCAGGTTGAGTACCTTGTAAATAACAACAACATTACAAAGGACGCTCAAAAGAGAGCTGACGCTCTTCTCAAAGAAGCTGAGAGCCATGCTAATTATATGAAATACAGATCATACGATTACATTGATACTCTCCTGTTCGACCTGCAGAACGATATAGCAAGTGTCGGCGATTCATATATTGAACCAATGAAGGAATACTACAAGCAGATGTTCAGCAGAATCAATTCCAGGATCAATCAGAACCGTCAGGAAATAATGACTCTCGCCGAAAGAGTGCAGTTGGGAGACTCTCAATCACCTGAAAACTCCATGCCTGAGAGCATGGAAGTTGAGGAAGATTCAGATGAACTCTAAGCTCGACAGATAGAAGTGCATATATGATGGGGCTTGCTTTTGGCAAGCCCTATATTAATGAAAAGACAAAATGAAAGCATGCGGAATAACGGCAGAATTCAATCCTCTTCATAATGGACATGTATACATTATGGATGAAGCTCGCAGATTAACAGGCTGCGATGCTGTTGTTGTTGCGATGAGCGGTAATTACGTGCAGCGGGGCGAGCCGGCCATTACTGATAAATGGGCTCGCACCGAGGCCGCGCTGTCATGCGGCGCAGACCTTGTGATTGAGATTCCGACTGTTTTCTGCCTGTCTGACGCCGGCCGTTATGCGCGGGCCGGAGTGACTCTGCTGGAGTCACTCGGCTGCACGGAATATATATGCTTCGGGAGCGGCAGCGGAGATGAAAACACTCTGAAGGAACTCGCGACATTGATTAAAGAACATGCTCCGGAAATCAAAGAAAGGATTAAGAGATTTGCACTCATGGGACTTTCTTATCCTGCTGCAAGAGAGAAGGCGCTGACTGAGATGATGACAGATGGACCGGACATCTCCGCCGTAAAAAAAGTGCTGGGAAATCCCAATGATGTGCTTGCGCTTGAATATATGATTTCGTCCAAAACTGCAAAATCCGTATGCGTAAAGAGGAAAGGAAGCGGATACGATGCTGCTTTCGATAAAAATACTTCTCTTCAAAGTGCCGGAGGAATCCGGTCTCTTATCAGAAATGAAGGAATGGATATTGCGGGAGACAAGATACGAGCTTTCATACCTGAAAAGAGTTTCGAACTGCTGGCGGGAGAAATATTGACATATCCCGATGAATGGACTGAAATACTTAAATATGCAGTGCTTAACAGTTCACCCGAAAAAATAGATAATTGCCCGTCAGGAGGAGAGGGGCTCGGGAATCTCTATAAGAAAGCAGTAAAGGAGTGTAATACCTGGAATGAAATTATCATGTATTGCAAGTCCAAAAGGTATACTTATACGAGACTGTCCAGGCTTGCAATGCAGATAATACTCGGAATGAGCGATGCTGATAATGATAAAGACCCCGCTTACATAAGAATTCTCGGATTCAATGAAAAAGGCAGGGAACTGCTCTCATACATAAAGAGAAAAGAATTATGCAAACTTCCGATTCTTACTAACATCAATAAAGAGAAAGATAATTTGAGCGAACATGCAAATGAAATGATAGATAGAGAAGTAAAATATACGGACATTTACAATATGATTACCGGTAGGGAGAGTTCAGTATTTTCCGATTATGTACATCTGATAAATAAAAACTGCCGATCCATCGATCGACAGTTATGTGGTCGGGGTGACGAGATTTGAACACGCGACCTCTTCGTCCCGAACGAAGCGCTCTACCAAGCTGAGCCACACCCCGATATTGACAACACAAATAATGTAACACAAAGCAAAACAGAAATCCACATATTTTTTAAAAATAACATCTAAATTGCTTTTAACTCGTTGACAAGACGAGACTTGACGGATATAATGAGCAAGTTCGAAATAGACTTACAAGGAGGTGTTGACGTTGGCAGTACCTAAAAGGAAAACATCAAAGGCAAAGACAAGCGGCAGAAAAGCAGCTAACATGAAGAAGAGCGTTACAGGCATTTCAATCTGTCCGCAGTGCCATGAAGCTAAGCTTCCGCACAGAGTTTGCCCTAATTGCGGATACTACGACGGACAGGATGTAGTAAACGCTGAGTAATCAAAACAGATTATCCATAGACGGTTGGTGCAAGTCGTATGGCTTGCACTTTTAATTGTCAAAAAAACGTTACAAAATCAATATATTGTAGTATAATAAGGCGGTTATATACATTATATATGGTATTAAGGAGGTTAATGCCTTGTCTTATACAGAAGCAATAATACTCGGAATCGTGCAGGGGCTTACGGAATTCCTACCAGTCAGCAGCTCCGGCCATCTTTTGATGCTGCAGCATTTCTTCGGAATAGAAGCGGATTCTGTTCTGATATTCACGCTGCTGCTTCACGTGGGTACCTTAATTTCGGTATTTTTCTGCTATTGGAGTGATATTTGGGAACTCATTAAAGAGCTCGGTCTTACTATTGCAGATCTGGTTAAAGGAAGAGGGCTCAGGTTAAATGAGAGGCCTGTCAGAAATCTGGGCGTGATGATGATTGTCGCGAGTATTCCGACCGCAATAATCGGTATACTGTTTGAAGATTTGTTCAAGAATTTTTATACGACACTACTCCCAACCGGAGTAGGCCTGATATTCACCGGATTCATATTATGGATATCCGAAAGAAAGAGAAATAACAAAACCACTGAAACTGATATGAGTTGGAAACAAGCAATTGCCGTAGGCGCTATGCAGGGAATTGCAATTTGCCCGGGAGTCTCAAGATCGGGATCGACCCTGTTTGGAGGCCTTGAAAGCGGTCTCCAAAGAGACTTTGCAGTTAAGTTTGCATTTCTCATTTCCATACCTTCCATTCTGGGATCTTTGGTGTTTGAAGGCGGATCCGGCGCCATGGATTCTGCAATAGGAACGGCTATGGGGCCTGTAAT
>CADAJM010000046.1 GCA_902788245.1 uncultured Eubacteriales bacterium
AGAAAGCAGTAAGAACAAGGAGGAAGACCACAGGAAGCAGTTTGAGGATGTGTTCTTCAGGATGGCTGGGAACTTTGAACAGATTATTGCTGGACTGAGGATAGAGGTAAAGGATGGTGACTTGTTTGATTTCAACTCGCTGTGGAATTCGCTTGGGAGCAATAATCCTGTTCGTGTAGCGAGCATTAATGATGGCCCGATAACTACTCCGTCGATGACTGTTGTTCAGTCGGCACAGTCGGTAGTGACAGCGCCACAACCCCAGCGCGAAAGAATTGTAAAGGAAGGTAGAGAGGTGTTTCAGTTTCTTTATGAACAGCAAAAGAAAGAGGGCAAATCGCCTGAATTCAAAGCTTCGACAGTTGGTCTCGAGGGAAAAACAGATTATTGGCAGGACTAATAGAGAGGACATAAAGATGTATCCATTACTTACAGTTGATTTGGATCATCTTCGTCAGAACGTACGCACCGTGCGCGGCCTATGTGCTTCGCACGGTGTTTCTGTGACGGCCGTGACTAAGGTGTTCCGTGCTGACCCGAGAATAGCGGAGGTTCTGGTCGAAGAGGGAATGAGCATGCTTGGAGACTCACGTGTTGATAATCTGGCAAGGCTTGAAGGACTAAACGCTGAAAAATGGCTTATCAGACCACCTATGCTGTCTGAAATCGAAAACCTCGTCCGCTATGCTGATGCTTCGCTAAATTCCGAAATGGACATAGTACGTGCAATCAGCAAAGAATGCATAAGGCAAAACAAGAAGCACAAAGTAATATTAATGGCGGATCTCGGCGACATACGAGAAGGTTATGTGGACTATGACGAACTCATTGAAGCTGCTGTAGAGACCGATAAGCTTCCGGGAACGGAACTATACGGAATAGGAGTAAATCTTACATGTTTCTCGTTTATACAGTACGATACAGAGAAACTGAATGAGCTCGTGGCTTTACGCATCCGCGTCGAAGAGGCTGTGGGACATACTCTGCAGGTGGTCAGCGGAGGCAACTCTGCAGCGGTTGATCTTATGTTGAGGGGAGGGATTCCGGAAGGCATTAACAATCTCAGGCTCGGGGAGTCAGTACTCTTCGGAAAGGAAAGAGCCAAGTATAAATATCTGCCGGACACTTTTTCAGATGTGTTTACCCTTGAGTGCGAGATAGTTGAGCTCAAGGAAAAGCCATCGCTTCCATGGGGCACTGTCGGAGTGGACTCATACGGAAAAAAACCGGAGTTTACGGATCGCGGCGACAATCGGCTCAAGGCGGTGTGCGCGCTCGGTAAACAAGACTTTGATGTGGAGACTACGGTCCCGTGCGACCCGGGGATTATTGTGCTCGGTGCGAGCTCTGATCATTTGATGTTGGATCTTACAGACAGTAATCGAAGTTACATAGTTGGAGATACGATAAAGCTTAAGCTCGGGTATTTCTCAACAATGCGAGCGTTCACATCGGAATATGTGACAAGGAAATATAAAGACGAGCTCAATTCAAAATAGATTATTAATATATCATTATCTAGCGATACAAAATACCGCAAATAATGTATTATTAAACCGAAGGATTGTGCATATCCTGCACGGATGTATATTAATCCAGAAAGGAAAGAGAAATGTCCGATAAACAACAGACACAAAAAAGTGAAGGCAGCAAACAGCTAACCGTAGAAAAGCATTACGAACTACAGGAAGAATCAAAGGCCACCGAGATCATCAAAAAAGCGATGGACCTCGCTAGGGAAGAAATCCCTAAGGGAAAAGTTGCCACGTACATTCCGGAGCTCGGTAAGGCAGATCCGCACCAGCTCGGTATCGTAATGAACCCGCTCATAGGCGAGAAGATTCGCCTTGGTGACTACGATGTGAGATTCACTATGCAGTCGGTATCCAAGGTCATCATGCTCATCGTGGCGCTCGAGGTCTGCGGCCTCAAAGCCGTATTCAGAAAGGTTGGCATGGAGCCATCAGGCGAAGCATTTGACTCCCTGGTAGAGCTCGACGTCAACAATTCAAAGCCATACAATCCGCTCATCAACTCGGGGGCTCTCGCAGTCTGCGGACTCCTGCTTCCGGAGGTATCCTTCCAGGATATGGTGAGATATACGAGAAACGTATGCGCAGACCCGGAGATCGAACTCAACAACGACGTGTTCGATTCCGAGATGAAAACCTGCTCGAGGAACCGCTCGATTGCATATCTCCTCGAGAGCAAGGGCATAATCACAACCGATGTCGAGGACACGCTGAGGTTCTACACCAAGATGTGCTCGATGAACGTAACGGCCGAGTCTCTGGCCAACCTCGCGGTCATATTGGCAAACGACGGAGTTGACGAGGAAACCGGCAGAAGATTCATGTCCTCTCGTACTGCACGAATAGTCAAAACTTTGATGCTGACCTGCGGCATGTACGACGGCTCGGGAGCTTTCGCAATCAAGGTGGGCATCCCTACGAAGTCGGGAGTAGGCGGAGGACTACTCTGTGTTTCGGACAAACGTGCCGGACTCGGAGTTTTCGGACCTGCACTTGATCCGCAGGGCAACAGCATCGCAGGATGCAAACTTCTGAGAGAAATCTCAAACGAACTCAGACTCAATCTCTTCTACGATCCTGAATGGAATACGGAGACTGATGATGAGAACGCGATGATCCGAAATATCAGAGACACTCAGGCGATATAACAACGCATATTTCGAGAAGAAATGACAAGCCGATTATTTTCGGCTTGTTTTTCTCGATAGCAAAAGGGAGAGTGGAGGAGGATGTACGAAAAGCTTTTCAGAAGGCTCATTTTTGTACAAACGGTATCGATACTATCGACTACTGTTGCTGTTATCGTGGATTCGTCCATAACAAGCATGTTTCTGGGCGAAGCCGCTCTTTCTGCGTCCGGGATGGCAATGCCTCTGGTGATGTTTTTTGCAACAATCGGAGGGGCTGTCGCAGTGGGTTTTCAAACTGTCGTGGCCCGAAAACTCGGACAGGGGGACAGGGACGGAGCCTCCTCCGGCTTTAACTATATACTGATACTTACCCTGACTATCTCAATTGTCGGAACCGCATGCATAGTTCTGTTCAGCAAACAGCTTGCGCTGTTTTTGGGCGCGACTCAGGACACATACGAATATTCTCAGGTAATAGGCTACCTGAAAGGATATGCAATCGGAGTTCCTGCGTATTCGCTCATGCTGCTTCTGACCCCTGTCATGTTTATCGATGCGGATAAGAACAGGGTTACTACCGCAACTTTTGTAATGGTGGTCGTAGACATTCTGCTGGATTTGATAAATGTCTTTTACATCAAGCAGGAAATGTTCGGCATGGCCGTGGCTTCATCGATAAGTTATATTGCGGCGGCAGCTGTTCTTCTCGTGCATTTCAGAAGAAAAGAGACAAATATATCTCTGAATCTACGAATTGCTAAACCCGTGGCTCTCGGCGCTATATTCAAAAACAGTTCTACATATACGATTTATCATATCTGTAAATCTCTTTTGACTTATTTTATTAACATACTCCTGATACGATACGGCAGACCGGAAGAAGTAGCCGTGTTTGCTGCCCTATCTGCTCTTTCGCTTGTGCTTACATCGGCGGGGTCTGCGATGGGCTCTGTTACACTTTCGCTCTCATCGCTGTTCCACGGCGAGAAAGACGTGAGCAGGGAAAAGCAGATCAGAATAATATTTGCACGACACAGCCTGGCCATATGCGGCACGGCCACCATCATAGCCGTAATATTTGCTCCGCTTATCTCAAGACTGTTTATTCATCCGGACTCAGCGCAGTTTAATTCGTGCGTGACCGGTCTCAGACTGCTCGCACTTAGCCTGGTGATGAATTCCGTCAACAATTGCTATCGCAATTATTTCCAGGGAGTGGATAAACTCAGCAGCTCGCTTATGGTTTGCACGCTCCAGTATCTGCTTGCACCTGTAGGAGCATTGTTTATTATATTGACTATGGGGGCGGACAAATGGATCTGGTTTTTCTATATAATAGGAGAAGGATTCACACTCATAGTGGCTGCATTGCTTAAAGGAAAAGACAGGGGGAGCGATTGCCTCGACCGGGAGATTCTTATCGAAGATCCGGGGCAGCTCGAATCCGCAACCGAAATGCTGGAGCATACCCTGTCAGCCGGCAATAGCTCGAAGTCTAAGTTGCAGCTGGCATCTGATGTGATAAAGAGCGTTGCCGATATTTGCACGGATACGAAGCGTCAAAAGACGGAACTGAACCTGCGCGCCTACGAGATAGGCGATGAACTTAAGTGCAGCGTTGAGACCAACCTGACTGATTCTGAAGGAAGAATCAAACAGATAGTACAGACGAATCAAAATAAGTTAATCTACTCGGAAGTTTTCGGGCTTAAAAGAATCATAGTGGAGGATTTGAGAGATGGGCGATAGTACCAGAACTGCAGGCAGCGTTCTGCTGGCAGCGTTTAAAGAAAACAGCGACAGAATCGCTCTCAGGAGAAGCAAAGGATTCCCGCAAATGACTTACGGCGAGTTGTTGGAGAATGCCGGCAGATTGGCGGCGTTTCTTTCCGACAACGGAATAGAGCCCGGAAAGGGCAAAAGAGTTGCCATATCCATGGGCCGAAATCCGAGATATGTGGTCTCCTTTGCCGCATGCCTTATATACGGATATGCCGCCGTTATGCTCGACCCCGAGTATCCCGAAAGCAGGCGGGAATATATACTTAAACATTCCGAGCCGGAATTCATTCTGGATGAGGAGAACTACTGTCTGGCCATGGAGCACGAAGCGTCTCAAGCAGAAGAAGAGCTTGAAGAAGAGACGGATGCTGTTATCGTATACACCTCCGGCTCGACGGGCGACCCTAAAGGCATCGTGCACTCACAGCTTAGTTGCGGGCTCGGGATTCTGAACCTGAAGGACGTGATTAAACTTACTCCGGATGATATTTACGGTGCGACCGCAAGGTTTACTTTTGCAGTTCACTGCTCTGACCTGCTTTTGCCGCTCAGCTCCGGTTGTTCGGTTTCACTTGTACCTCCGGATGTGCTGAGGGATCCGCACATGATGGCACTGTACTGCAAAACTCATGAGATTACGGCCACATACATGCCTCCTTCTCTTTTAAGAACTTTTGAAAGAGAATCGGACGCGCTTAAAACCGTAGTATGCTCCGGTGAGAAAGTGTTCAATATAGATCCGAAAGGTTTGAACGTTATCGCAACATACGGCTTGTCGGAGTGCTATGTCGTGATGGCAGAGGAAATTAAGGAATGCAGTGAAATCGCATACCTCGGAAAAACGGTAGGAGAAATCCGAGCCTACATTCTTGACGAAAACGGAAATGAAGCAGATGAAGGTGAGATGTGTTTCACCGGCAATTTCTTTAACGGATATATCGGACTTCCGGAACTGACGGAAAAACTCCTCGTAGATAATCCGTTCAAAGGCAGGGCGGGAGATGAACATGAAAAGATGTTCCACACCAGGGATCAGGTAAAAAGACTTCCTGACGGCCGCCTTGTATATATCGACCGAATGGATTGGATGGTCAAAATCAACGGAAATCGCGTCGAACTCGGAGAGGTCGAGAGTATTCTGCGCAAACTACCGGAGGTAAAGGACGTTCTGGTTAAAGGTTTCAAGGATTCGCAGGGCCGCGCTATCCTTTGCGCTTATTACATCTCCGAAGACGGCGAGACACTCCCTAAACAATATTTGACGAATAAACTTGCAGAGAATCTTCCGGCGTATATGATACCGCCGTTCTTTGTACGACTTGATGAGTTCCCAAAGAACGCCAACGGCAAACTCGACAGAAAGGCACTTGTGCTGCCGGATATCAACGAGTTCAAGAAGGATTACGCGCCGCCGGAAAACGATATAGAGGCGATGCTCTGTCACGCCATGGAGCACGTCCTTGAGACGGAACTTGTCGGCATCAATGATGATTTCTTTGACCTCGGCGGAGACTCGCTGAAGAGCGCTGCTTTGATCACGGAAATGGACAGGGAAGGTCTCACTTACTCCATGATATACGACGGGCGCACGCCGAAACAGATAGCTGAGCTTATCGAAGAAGCAGACGCAGACGAAAGGACGGTTCAGAAGGCTATGGAGGAAAGGAGCAAGTCACAGCCGTTGCTACCGTATCAGTTGTATTATTTGGACTATCAGTTGTATTCGCCAAACAAGATAATAGCGACAAACCCGCTGTATTGCAGACTATCTCCGGAAACAGCCTCGCCTGAGGCCGTCAAGGAGGCGCTTGAGAAGGTTTTCTCTCACTATGCGGTGTTCGGTACGGTGTTCAGCTTTGACAGCAAGATGGAACTCATGCAGAGTTATGAGCCCGAACTCATTCCAGAAACAGAAATCTCATATGTGTCGGAAAAAACTTTTGAGGAAATAATAAAGCCGGGCTTTGTCAGACCGTTTCAGCTCTTCAATTCTCTTTTATGGCGCTGCGGAATATTTGTCACCCCGGAGAGCACATACATCCTGATGGACATCTATCATGCAATAAGCGACAGAGCGATGGTCAGGAATATGTTTAGAAACATCTTTAGGGCTATGTCCGGAGAGAAACTCGATGATGATTTCTATTATCTCTATCTTCATGAACAGGGCGAACTTCGAAGAAAGGCGCTGTCCGATTCGGAGGAATTACTGGAGCAGGTGAAGGTCGCTCAATCCTACTCAGGTTTTCCCGAGCCGGATTATGATCATCACGGGACTGCGAACGGCAGATTCATCAGCAATTCTTTAAACACTCTGGGTGAACTGCGTAAAGCTGCCGAGCGTTATAAATGCTCGGTCAACAACCTGATCATAGCAGCGGCAGCGACCGCCCTAGGTGAATATAACGATGAATCGCGCGTCAAACTGCGTTGGACATATAACGGAAGAGAAGAAGATTGGGAAAAGACTCTTGTAGGTATTACCACCGAGAGCATATCGACGAATGTCGATCTCAGAGACTTCGATTCAAAAGAGGACTATATCTCGGAGGTTAAACGGCAGATGATGGAGGGCATACGTTACAGCGCGATTTCATCCGCACTCGATGATATGTCTCCGGGACTGTCAGAGAGAATGAACATCGTTTACCAGAGCGGGACGGACATGCCCGAAAACGCTCCTGAAGGCACATCTATCAGAGGCTATTTCGATTACCATACCGGAAGTCTGTCGATGTTCCAAATCATGATCAATGAGCGCGGAGAGGATGAAGCGCTCGGCGTCGTCTTCGTGTATAACAAGAAGAAATATAAAGAAAAAAGCGCTGCGCGATTCTCTGAAATCTTTCACAGGGCTCTCGCAGACTTGGTATAGCGCAAATAATAGTCAAGATAGGGGTTATATAATTTATGACAGAGACATTACTATCTGTAATCATTCCCGCATATAACTGCGAGGATTTGCTGGATGAAACCGCAGGCTCGGTGCTGAGTCAGTTGCCGGAGAACTGCGAGCTCATTATTGTTGATGACGGCTCTTCCGACGGGACAGCCAAAAAGCTGCAGGAACTCGAAGGCAGGCATCAGAATTTGCGTGTTTGCTACGGGGACCACGGTGGCGCTTCAGGTGCAAGAAACAAAGGCCTCGATCTGGCGAGGGGTGAGTATGTCGCTTTCATGGACTGCGACGACTGCTACCGTGAAGAATTCCTGAGCAAAAGCCTTCCTCTGACCGAAAGCGGTGCCGACCTGTATATCTTCGGGATAGAACGAGTGCCGCTCAAGGGCAATAACGAGTATTGGACCGTTAAAGACGGCGTTTATGAAACCGCGGGCGCTTTTGCGGATCAGTACATCCGGACGCGCCAGCTTTTGGTGTACTCCAACTGCAATAAATTCTATAAGAGAGAGTTGATCGAACATGAGGGGATTCGTTTTGAAGAGGGACTTGAATTCGGCGAAGACCGCCTGTTTAACTTCGCTTTCCTGAAAGCATGCGCGAAATACGAAAGCAGCAATCCATGCGTAGTCACTTCGGCATTAATTATGCTCCGATACATACAGAGGAGCGAGCAGTCTATGTCTTCGCGCCATATACCGAGATATTTCGACTGCATCATGCGCCTTCATAGGAAAAAAATGAATTGCTTCCTCGGACTGGCTGAAACTGCAACACCGGAAGAAAAAATGGAGTTCGAGGCCGGTGATATTTCGCGTGAAATTGAGTCTGCCATATACAGATTTGCGGAGCATCCCGAAGAAAAAGAAGAGAATCTGCCGCTCATCAATCAGCTGATTTTCGGAGGGCCGTACGATATAAACGAGCCTGTCGATGTGCTGGTCGTTTTAGGCAGTCGCAATTGCGGATATAAAGCAGAGCGCGCATTTGAAATCGGGAAAAGCAATCCCGAAATGAAATACATCGTCAGCGGCGGGAATATTCACAAGGATGGGTTGAAGACCGAAGCTGAATATATGGCGGATTATCTGCGGTCATGCGGGGTAGCAGAGGAGCAGATCTATCTGGAAAACAGAGCGAGATACACAAAACAGAATCTCTTGTTCACGAATGGTATAGTACATGAATTGGACAATGAAGCAAAGATAAGAGGAGACGGACATTCACCGTTCAGAGTCGGCATAGTAACCGCCGGATTCCATATTAAAAGGACTCAGCTTTTGGCGGCGGAAGTCGGAGCTTTTGAGGGCGAATCCGTGTACTACTTCCCGGCATACGGACCTACAACTCACATAGACACTTGGTTTGACATTCCTGAAGGACGAGCAGTCGTGCTTCAGGAACTCAGAAAAACTACAGTTCTCAGCAAGAGGAAAGATTATCATATTCAACCATGAGTGAAAGAATTGATGTGATAGTGCCCGCTCACCGCGCGCACGGAACAATAGATAGAACACTGGAGTCGCTGGCCGTGCAGAGCATTGCAGGCGACCTTGATGTGATAATTGTGGATGATGACTGTCCGGAAGGGGACTACCGGGATGCGGTAGCGCCCTTTCTTTCTTGTCTGGACATAAAACTGATGAGGCTTCCCGAGAATCTCGGACCCGGAGGCGCCAGGCAGGCAGGTATCGATGCATCGGGCAACAGCTTCTTTACCTGCATAGACGCCGATGACTCTTTCGCTGAGCCATCTTCGCTCGAAATTCTGCGTAGCGTCATGACCGAAAATAATGCTGCTCAGCGATGTGGAGGTGAACTTGTTTTTCTCGATGAATCGGGAAATGTGATTAGGCAGAGCGGTGGCGGAGTATCGATGGACGGAAAGATCTACAGGCGATCTTTCATTGAGCGCTACGGTATCCGCTTTAACGATACGCGCGCAAATGAAGATTTCGGCTACAACCTCGCTGTTGATCTGCTCTGCGATAACGAAGCAGAACGGACATGCACGCTGCCGAATGCCGTAGTTAACGTCCACATGAATCCCGGAAGCATCACAAATTACGGAGGCAACTTCGAATGGGATCAACGCCTGTGCGGAATTATTGACAGCACTATATGGGCTGTCGAATTGGCAAGAAAATACCGCCCGGACTCAGATGAAGTGAGAAGGCAGGTACTGCGGGTGCTGCTGATCACATACTGCTACTGGAACATCATAGCCATAAAAGCTCCGGAATATGCCGATCAGGCCTGGGAGTACGCCAAGAAGTACTACCATCTGTGCTACCGTCGCCGGTATGTTCCTGCGTTTGCCAGCATGGAAGAAAAGCTGAGACCTGAGACCACAAAGGATATTTTTGATGTGTTTGAAAAGCAAGGGTCTTTTGCGCTACCCGAAGGACATGAGCCGCTGATTTCCTTTGACGAATTCCTCGGACGCATGAAAACTGAGGAGTACGATCCGGATCATATATACGATGTGTGGGAAGAGATGGCGAGGCAGCCTGAAATGAGAGCCCGAATGAAAATGAACGAGGAGAGCGGTGTGTGCAGACGGGGATATGCTGTGAGGAACGGAGAAGATAATGTTTAAGACGACAGGACGCATGCTCAGGAAATGCCCGCCGAAGGCTTATCTTGACGCGGTACGCAGGCAGGGAAGTCACTACGCCCCGCTCGAATCAATCCCGCCTGAAGTGCGTGAAATATTCGTGACACGCGAGGACCCGAAGTTTTACCGGCACAAAGGGGTATTGCCGAAGCAAATATTGCGTGCATTTAAATACGGCATCCGTAAGCATGTGACTATGCCCGGCGGCAGCACCATCACACAGCAGTTGATGAAAAATCTCTATTTCAGCTGTGAAAGATCCGTGATTAGAAAAATCAGAGAGGCCGCTCTTACGCTCGAGGTCGAATACAGTTCGATGCTTACAAAAGATGAGATTCTGGAACTCTACCTGAACTGCGTTAGATACGGACCGGATGTGTACGGTATCGCCGACGCAGCGGAGTATTATTTCGGAAAAACGGCGGATGCGCTGACCCGCAATCAGGCCGTTATCCTGGCTACTGCCGCTATCTCGCCATACCTGCGCCGGCCCATCGAGGACCCTATAGCATTTACAAAGCATAGAAATCAGTCTCTGTACGAGCTCATCGCCTTCAAAGCCATGAGCCCGCAGGAGGCAATGGATCTTTCCCGCATATATAATCCGCTGATCGGCCTGGACCCGGAGCTACGCAGGCTGAGCGACATATACGGCATGCCGGGAAAAGAGAAGACAGCTGACGGACTGGTTTGTTTCGCAAGAGCCATGACCGGATCTCCGTACTGGGAGGGAACGTATGGCCAGACTGCTGCATTGGGATTGCTGAACCATCTGCGATGGGACCGTCCGGATGTATATAACAGTACTGATTATCTGAACGATTTCGGAAAACGGGTATTTGATGATGCCGGTCTGATCAAGGGCTACCTCTGGTCGGACGATGTAGAATCGCTTCCACTTCACGACAGGGAACGCGACTGGACAGCCGCTGCGATGTACGAGATTGCTGCGGATAAAGGCAGCATGGAAAGCTTTGACAGCAAAAACGGAAGACTTCTGTACGCGGTTTTTTCAAACAGAAAGATAGACCATGTGGGGATATACTCTGATGATGGCCTTGTGTATCACGCAAAGGACCGCGCGCACGGAGTGGTATGTGAAGCTTTCCGCAGAGACGATTGGACGTATTGGAGTGATTTGCCTGCTTTTGAAGCTGAACTGACGGAGGAGAGGGAGATCTCAGAAGGAGAAAGGGGCTACCGCCATATACCCGGCAATATATCCGAACTCGGCAAAAGCCCTCTTGTTTCATACACGGCATTGAGCGCGAATTGCTCGGACAGGCGTGGCAAGCCTGTTACCAGAATCACCCCTCACTATGCAGCGGGCGATCCTACTGTCGAGATGATGGGCATGATATTTGCGGACGGATCGAGAGAAGCATCCGCCAACTACGGAATCGGAAGTGACGGGCGCATAGCTATGTATGTTGAAGAAAGTAAACGCTCATGGGCGAGCGGCAGTTCGGAGAACGATGAACAGGCTGTTACCATAGAATGTGCAAACCTTCCTGACGGGTCGCTTACCGATGCATGCTGGAACTCACTTGTCTTGCTTTGCGCAGATATCTGCAGGAGAAACGGAATCAGCGACTGCAGCTACACAGGTGATACTGAGGGAGTGCTTACAATGCACCGCTGGTTCCAGTCGACCGAATGCCCTGGACCATGGCTGTCAGATCAGTTTGAACGCCTGTCCCGCGAGGTCAACGCCGCATGCACCGATATGTAATTTATCTTCATCTGTGGCAATAGAATGTATATATTAATGAGGAGATGGAAGTGCTGAGAATTGCATGGTTTTGTATCCCCGCACACGGACACACTAATCCGACGCTCGGACTGGTTAAGACGCTTACTGAAGCCGGACATCAGATATGGTATTTTTCATTTGAAGAATTCCGAGAAAAGATTGAGTCTGCCGGTGCGACATTCGTAAGCTGTGACGGATACGATTTTGAGATGGAAGATAAAGACAATGCGGATCGCGTCGGCAAGGACAAGGTCTTTGCGACTGAACTGCTTGTTTCGTCAACACTTGCTCTTGACGATATGACGTCACGGGCCATAGAAGACATCAAACCGGATGTTGTCGTTTCCGATTCAGTAGCTTTTTGGGGCAAACTCGTTGCTATGAAACATAAGCTGCCGTATGTCTCGTCGACCACAACTTTTGCCTTCAATCGCTATTCAGCAAAATATATGCAGGAGAGCGTATGGGATATAGGCAAGATGCTTTTTGCCATGCCGCGTATCAACAAGCAACTGAAACGTTT
>CADAJM010000047.1 GCA_902788245.1 uncultured Eubacteriales bacterium
AAGCAAAAGAGCGTGGCATATGGAGGAGAGAGTATATGACACTTGAAGACTCACTGAAGGTAGAACGCAAACAATGGCTCAAAGAAGGTCGTGCTGAAGCACAAATGGATGCTGTAGATAAGCTTGTAGCTGAAGGCATTCTCGATGAAGCAAAAGCATGCGAGGTGCTTGGTGTGTCGCTTGACGATTATCTGAAGCATAAAACAAATTAATGCGCATAATAGGAATAAATACTATGATTGGCTTCAATGTTTGAAGCCGTTTTTTTGTTTAATAGCTGTGGATTTGTGGATAAGTGCAATAAATGAGGCCATTGAAAAGTGCATGGACAGCAAGCTGCCAACCCACTTTTCAACAGCCTCAACTTTCAAGTCTTGCACTTACCCACAAGCTCCACAGCCGCTACTACGGCTGTACACTTTCGTGAGAAAGAACAACAGATTTCAGCAATCAGCCTTAATTAGTCACGCTATAGTAACCAGCCATGTATCATTGCATCTATCAACTTTTCATTGATTCCCCCGTCTGACTGATTGTATGTGATAATCAGGTTCTCCCAAGGCACTATGCCAACACTTTCATACTCCATAAGTTTTCTTCTGTTACCTTCCATGTAGTCATTGTCATTTACCATCCCAAAGTGCTCCCAGAATATGAGTTTTCCATCATGAGGTCTTTTTATCGTAAAGTCAGGTATATACGGGAGATCGGGATGAGCCATTGCCTCGTATCTGTATGGTATCTTGTAATGCTTTAGTTTTGCTCCTATTAACAGTTCCCCCACGGACCTACGATGACTTCCGTCCGATGCGGTCGATTTTAGACTTTCAGGATGGTATGTTGAATCTATCGCGTACACATCTTCCCATTTTTCTGGATTATCCTTGCAGTAATACACTCCTTCTGATAGTTCAGGATACTTCTCAAAAAAATCTTTCATTACGCTGTTCTCGTCCGCAGGAATGAAAATTTCAGAAACCTGTCCCAACAGCTCAGCATCACGGGTTAAGGCATTTATTGCTGACAATACATACTTCTTTCGTACCAAAGACATAAGTGTTTCCTTATCTTTCTTTATTCCTATACGCCTTTCTTTTTTTCTATTCCCGGTTTTAGGGAGTCGCTTGTAATAGTGAGCGACAGAATCTCTAGTGTAAACAAACAGCTCTCCATCAGGAAGTGTCTCCAACTCTTCATGTAAATCAGTAATCCTATCCTTGATTAGATTTCCAATTCTAGTTATTTCGTTTTTATAAAACATAGCGATTCTCCCCCCCCAATAGTTCTTATCGATGACGAAACAAATCCATCATGTGAATCTAAGGAGTTTTCAAGCAAAAAATACATAAGTAGTCTTTATCAGGCTACAAATGTATCTTTTTTCTCTCAATTCCTTATAATATGCCCTCGCAAGCTAATAATATTGAATAATTGTGACAGGATGATGTGGATAATGTAAAAAAAGATACATAATCAAGTGAAAAACGCACTATCATGTATCTTTTTCTATAAAAGTCCTATATTTAGGGATCGTTATCCTCTGTTGTCTCATACCTGTCGATTTTGGAAGTGCTTCCGCTGAAAATCGACAGGACAGCAAGCGGTAGCGCGCGAAGGACGAAGAGACAGCGCAGTGACAATAGCGACTGCGGTGATATCAACGTTAAGAGTAATCTTAGCGATAGCATCAATTGCCTTTAGCTACGTCGACAATGCCAACGTTATATGTGAGTATATCTTACAGGGTCAGGTCGCCGTCTTTGACCCAGCCGAGTTTGCGGCAGCCTGCGTTGATTATCGGTGCGAGCACTGCAGGAAGCACGAAGCTTATGAGGATGAGGCCTGCCCAATCCATGCCGGTAATTCCGGCTTTGGCGCCGGATGCCACATCAGCAACCCAGCCTGAGTAGACACCTATCTGTCCGACGAGTCCGCAGGTACCCATTCCACTCGATACGGCGGCACCGTTCATTTGGAGTTTAAATATACAGGTCGCAATTGGGCCTGTGATAGCGGCCGTCAGAGTCGGCGCTATCCAGATTCGCGGATTCTTGACTATATTACCCATCTGAAGCATGGATGTTCCTATGCCCTGGGAGATGAGGCCACCCCAGCCGTTTTCTTTAAATGACATGACGGCAAATCCGACCATCTGAGCGCAGCATCCTGCGACAGCTGCTCCTCCTGCAAGCCCCGTAAGTCCGAGGGCTGCGCATATGGCAGCTGAGGAAATCGGCAGCGTGAGCGCCATGCCGACTATTACGGATACGAGTATGCCCATCATGAATGGTCTGAGCTCAGTCGCCCACATAACGAGGGTTCCGACCTTCATAGCGGCAGCGCCGAGCGCCGGTGCCCACCATGCAGACAGAGCGACTCCGACGCCTATAGTCACAAGTGGCGTCACGAGTATGTCTACTTTGGTCTCGCCCTGTACGGCTTTACCGAATTCGGCAGCGATTATGGCTACGATCAGGACTGCGAGCGGGCCGCCCGCTCCTCCGAGACCGTTTGCCGCAAAGCCTACTGTAGCAAGCGAGAAGAGGACGAGCGGAGGCGCTTTCAGCGCATAGCCGATGGCTATAGCCATCGCCGGCCCGGTCATGGCAACCGCCAGGCCACCGACCGTGTACGGTATCGCTGCCTCTCCCGACTTCATAACCCATATCGGGTTTGTCAGAAATCCTATATGAAACTGCGTTCCCAGCGTGTTTATTATCGTTCCGATCAGAAGTGAACAGAACAGTCCCTGCGCCATGGCAGAGAGTGCGTCTATTCCGTATCTTCTGGCGCTTATCTCTATGTTCTTGCGTTCGAGGAAAGCTTTGAACGAGCTTTTTTCCTTCCTTGTATTTGCGTCCTTTGTCATTTTTACTCCCGTACTATATAATTAAGAAGCGGCTTCGCCGTTATTTCGAAGAAAGTATATCATACTGATAGTTTGAAAGGAATTATTGATGAGTAAAGCGTCAGGCGCAAAAAGGAGAAAAAGCCCTCTTAAAGGCTTGCTTATACTGATACTTCTGCTGGCTGTAGCCGTGGGTTTCGGCGGTGCATACACCCTGGGACTTCGCGCAGTTGAGCCGGGCAACGAAGACCCTGTCGTAGTTGAGATCCCAAACGGATCGGGCGCGAGCATGATAGTTGAATACCTCGACGAAGCAGGACTCGTCAGAAGTAAGTTCTGGGCCAAGGTAAATTCGAAGCTCGGAGGATACAACAGCCTCCAGGCTAACACATACGTATTTAACAAAAGCATGGCCTTCAACCAGATAATGAACATAATAAACGAAGGCAATTTCGAATATGTATCCAAGGAATCAATAGAGGTCGGTGACGGAGCCCGACTCGAGCAAGTGGCAGCCTCCATGTCCGAACAGCTGGATTTCAGCGCAGATGAGATAATGGCTAAATGGTCGGATAAGGATTATGTCAGAGAGCTCATAGATAAATACTGGTTCCTGAGCGAAGACATTCTGGATAAAGACGTGATGTATCCGCTCGAAGGATATCTCTATGCGGACACATACTTTGTAACTACAGATAACTCCACCATCGAGGGTTTCACGGAGATGTGCCTTGACCGCATGGGAGAAGAGCTCGAAGCCAGGCAGGCTGAGATTGACGCATCGGGATACTCAGTTCATGAAATCCTGACACTGGCCTCCATCGTTAATAAAGAGGCTATGGCTGAGGACCAGCCGGGCGTCGCGGGGGTATTCAAAAACAGACTCGCGCAGAAAATGTCCCTCGGTTCCGACGTTACCGTCTGCTACATATTCCAGGAGGACAGAGTCGATCTCAAGCAGAGCCAGCTCGACAGCACGAGTCCGTACAACACCCGTAAGTATGCGGGACTTCCGCCTGGCCCAATCTGCCAGATGACAGGCACACCGATAGATGCAGTGCTTAATCCTGAGTCAAATGACTATATATTCTTCTATGCAGGACCTGACGGAACGGTCTACTACGGCAAAACCCAGGCAGAGCACGAGGCAAACATAGAGGCTCACCCGTGGAGCGAAGAAGACCTCGCGCAGTAGATTATCCAGCGCAGTAGATCATAAATAAGCAGTTTAAAAGAGCGCCGCTAAGGCGCTCTTTACTTGCAATCATTTCATCCGTCTCTATGCGATAGGATTTGCCGTTTGCGACAGGAGCATCATCTGAGTCTGTAGCATCACCTGCTGACTCAGCATTGCAGTTGCCGCATATCTGTTTGCAATGACATCATTTACCGCAGATGCGCTGCTTATGTCTCCCGCACGGGTTTTATCCGCATAAGCTATGCAAACGAGCATGGCGGCATACATATGTCTGGTCGCAGCACCCGTGCCCATAAAACCAAATCCCTTTTGTTCTTTAAGGAACCTGTCTGCTTCGCCTACCTTATCTGCTATCTCATCCGCTGTCATATCGAGGGACGAGAGGGCTGCGAGCATGGCGGCGGCAGAACCGCTTCCGAGGCCTATCTTCTTTGCGCCGAGCGCTGCTGAGATTTCTTTTACCCTGTCGCATTTGTCCTTTGCATCGCCTTCCTCAGCAGCGAGCAACATGCAAAGTTCCTCAGGCACTATGCCTATTCCGGATGGCTCCGCGAGTTCTTCCTTGCAAAGCTCGAGTTCCTCTGAGTATGCATCCACATCTCTGACGCCTCCCACGGCTACACCGGCAGCTGTCACATATGCGGACATATCCGAGAAAAGTCTGCCGGCCGCGTCTGTCTTGTTATATATTCTGCCTGCGGTGTCGATAAGTGTGGACAGAGTTTTTTGATTTTTCGTGCTCGACGCGATTATCATAGCTGCGAGAAGAAGCCTGTCATCCTTGCTGTTTCTGCTCTCGATGATATCCTCATATACATCGTGAACTCTATCGTAGTACTCCTCTCTGTCCGAGCTGAGCGCCAGATTTATGATCATAGGCATTTTAAGCAGACCTCGAAGCGGCGAGAACACGCCCGTCTTCGAGTCGAGGAACTCCTCGCACTTTTTATAATCCGCAACGTCGAGTTTCGCCTCTGTCGAGCTCATCACGGCAGCTCCCATAAGGTGCATAGCCATGCCCTCGTACCTGAAACTCTCGCGAAGCATGTCTCTGTTTTCTATAAAACTCTTGCATGTGTTTTTTAATACTTCGTCCACTATCGCATCCTCCGATATCTACTCTATCCTAAGAAGTTTATCTCTTATATCCTGCGGAACCATGCTGCCTCCCGTAGCCCAGGCCACATGAACTGCATCCGCCATTTTGTCTTCAAGTTCGTTTTGCATGAGGTATCTTCTGGCATCCTCATCCGTGCTGATGGTAGCCGGTCCGATGAAACCGGCGCATGAACTCGGCTCTATGAAGAGTCCCTCGCTGTTGTAGAGTTTCCTCAGGTAGTAATTGAGCCTGCTGTCATCGACCGTGAATTCGCCTGCCATCATGAGATTCATAAATCTGCACACAAGGCCGGATGGTCTTCCGACGGCAAGTCCGTCAGCTTCGGTTATGCCTGATAAACCCACATCCTGTACGCATATGTTGTTCATCTCCCCGCTTTCGAGGCCGACCAGCATGCAAGGACAGGTCACAGGCTCTACAAAGAAGCAATGTACATTGTCTCCGTAGAGGAGTTTCAGACCGAATGTGACGCCGCCCGGCGCGCCGCCTACTCCGCAAGGGAGATATACAAAGAGCGGATGATTATCGTCTATGACAACTCCCTGCTCTTTAAACTGTGCATCCATCCTTCCTGCCGCAACGGCATATCCGAGGAAGAGAGCCTCCGAGTTCTCGTCATCCACGAAATAGCTCATAGGATCCGCATCGGACTCCGCTCTTCCCTGCTCTACGGCAGCACCGTAGTCTCCTTCGTATTCGATGACCGTCGCTCCCCTCTCGCGGAGCAGGTCTTTTTTCCATTGTTTGGCATCCATGGACATATGCACTATGGCCTCAAAACCGAGGGCCGCAGACATGATGCCTATGCTCATTCCGAGGTTTCCGGTCGAGCCGACCTGGACCTTATATTTTCCGAACAGTTCTCTCGCCTCATCTGATGCGAGTTTCATATAGTCATCGGCCTTGCTGTCGAGTATGCCGGCCTTGATGGCAAGGTCCTCCGAATGCTTCAGTACCTCATAGACTCCGCCTCTTGCCTTAACCGAGCCCGACACTTTAAGGTCGCTGTCCCTCTTCAAGAAAAGCCTGCCCGTAAGCCTTGCCCCCTCGCCGTTCAGTATCTCTTTCATCTCATCTATCTCGGTCAGAGGCGATTCGATGATTCCTCCGTCGACCTTGGTCTCAGGGAAGTAATGCATGATAAGCGGGGCGAATCTTTGAAGTCTTGCGGCTGCATCAGCCACATCGTATTCGTTGAACTCCACCTGAGAAAGCGCTTCTGCTGCGGACACTCTGCACGGATTGATCCAGCAAAGTTCCTCTTCGTTTTTAATTCGATCCATATACTCTTTCATATTCACTCCTCTATTATAGTACAATTCTCTCCTACGTACTCAAGCGTCATGGATATTTTTTCTTCTCCGGACAATATTTTTTCGACAAACGCCCTGTCGCCTTCCCACATCGGAAGCTCGAGTAATTCATCCTCTGCCACCCAGCTGAGTTCCCCCTCGCTGCATTCCGGCGGCTCATATATCCCGCTTTCTGCAAATAAAGAAGCGGCCCTCTCATCTGCCGGTATGAATTCCCGCGAGCTGTAGAGATACATGTCTTCGTCCTCGTAAGTTGTGGCACGGAACTTAATCACTCCGTGAAATGTCCACGATTTGAGGATGATGCCCGTTTCTTCGAGCACTTCTCTAAAATTGCAGTCATCTGCACTCTCGCCGTCTTTAATCTTACCGCCGATTCCGAGCCACTTGCCCTCGTTGGGGTCGTCCGGTTTTCGGTTCCTGTATAACATGAGCCAGGCTCCGTTATTCTCTATGTAGCAAAGCGTGGTCTTTTTCATCTATATATGCAGGTCTTCTCGGTCCACATATTTCATCTGTATATGCATTACGGACTGACTCTGCATCAGAACCATGCGCTTAATTGTTTCTATATCTTTTTCGATGGCATCTTTCAGTGCCTTGATACCGTGCTTTCTGGAAAATGCCATATTGACCAGCATTGCGGCATACACATGTCTGAGAATTATGCCTTCCCCCTCTGTGAATCCGCTGTGAATCTTGCAGAACTCATCCGCACTGATAACCAGGTCTGCAATTGTTTCTGCAGGTAAATCCAATGTGGCGAGGAACGGCAACATGCAGAGTTCTTCATCCATTTCGAAGTCCATGCCTTTTTCCCTGAAAGCATTTATTATGGCCAGCGATTTCTCACATTTTTTCTCTATATCTCCGACAGGCGACGCCATCAGCATACACATATCATCGGGCACCTGGCTCAGCAATTCGGAGTCTTCGAGATATGTCCTGCATCGTTCGGTATCTTCCATAAGAGCCCTTACATTGGCGACTCCCGAAGCTGCCAAGAACGCAGCCGTTACATATGCCGATTTCTCTTCTATAGAGAAGAAAGATCTGCCCATGCTCTCATGTATGAGTCCCGCCCTGTCTACCAAAAACAGTATCTCCTGCATATTGGAGATTTTATCGCTCATCATCATAGCCGCCATATAATAACGCTCGTCGTCTTCACCTCTGTTGACATGTATCAGGTCGTGGGTGCGTTTGAGGTCTTTATAATAAGACTCTCCGCTTTCTGCGAGCATCATATGCACCGTGGTGACAGATTTGATAGGGCCTCTGATCGGCGAATCCTCAGGCTCCCTTTCTTGGAGGAGTTTCTCGGCTGCGAGTATTTTCTCTTCGTCAGCCTTTTGGGAAAGCGCAGTCAAAACGGCCGCACCCATCAGGTGCATAGGCTTGCCGCTGCTCCTGAGTATACGTCTCATTTCGTCTCTGTTATAGAGATATTCGTCGCAAACTTTTGCGAGTGTTTTTTCCAATGTTTTTAGGTTAACCATACGTTGTTAGTATATATAGAATCTGTCATGATGTCTACTATATTAGTTAAGATTAACTGTCTTTTTCCAATGCAAAAAGCAACTAATTCCCTCTCATTTTATTGAATTAATTATTAATGAGGATTATAATAGGGAATCGTTTGAAATATCTTTATTATTATGTGTAAAAAACATTGATTTGAGGTTGATATGAAGATAGCAATTCTCGGAGCAGGAAAGCTCGGACTCCGCCTGGTGGAAGCCCTCTCGGACGGCGACTACGACATCACTCTGGTGGACACCGATGAAGTCAAACTTAATACCATAGCTCAGCAGTACGACGTACTTACGGTAAACGGCGATGCCAAGACCGTCGAGTTATTGAACGAGATTCACGTCTCTGATACTGACTTCGTTTTCAGCGTCACAACATCTGACGACACTAATATTCTGGCAGCTTCATTTGCCAAAACTTTGGGAGCCAAATACGTGGTTGCAAGAGTCAGAGAGCCGGAGCACATGAACCAACTCAATTTCATCAAGGATCATTACAAGATTGATATGCTCATCAATCCTGACCTTCTCATCACAGGAGAGATTTACCGCTATCTGATTGAGAAATACACCCTGAGCAACGGCATCTACACATTTGATCGCATCGCTCTTATCGAGTTTGATTCGGAGAAACTTCCGGATATGGTCGGCAAATCCCTCTCCGAGTTCCGTGCCATCATGCCGGGATTCATCATCATAGGAATCTCCAGAAACGGCAAGATACTGATACCTCACGGCGCAGACAGAGTCGAGCGCGGAGACATCATCTATCTCATCGGAGAAAAGGACGAGGTGTTTAAACTCAGCAAAAAAGTCCACTCCAGATTCCATCACAGCAATGCCAAAAACGTGATGATAATCGGAGGAGGAAAGACAGGCTACTACCTCGCAGAGAGACTCAGCGAGTACGGTTCCAAGGTCAAACTCATCGAGCAGAGCCGAGATCGCTGCCACTATCTGACCAACAAACTCAGAAACGTAATGGTCATCAACGGAGACGGGACGAACATCCCTCTTCTCATCGACGAGGACCTCGACAGCATGGACGCGTTCGTCACGTGCACGGGTTTTGATGAGGAGAACCTGCTGCTCGCGCTTACTGCCAAAAACCATGGTGTTGAGGATGTAATTTCAAAGGTAAGCCACGAGAGCTATAAAGAGCTCATCGCCAAACTCGGTATTGATATAGTGCTCAACCCGCTCGATATAACGGCAAGCACCATATTGAGAGCCGTGAGAGGTTCCAAGCGCGTGCTCTCGTCAGTGCTGCTTCAGGGCCAGGCCGAAATCATGGAGATTTACGCATCTGACAGAATCAGCATGCTCAACACTCCGCTCAAAGAGCTCAATCTCCCTGATTACGTAATCATCGCAGCCATCAGACGCGGCGGCGAGACCATAATCCCTACAGGTGACACAATCATCAGAGACGGCGACCGCGTTATCGTGGTATGTCTGGTATCTGAGATAGGATATATAGAGCAGCTGGTAAGACCTACCGGCCGCATAGGCATCAGCAGATAATGAATCTGCTGCGGATATATGAAACGCATTTTTAACTTTTACGGAGTTTATCTGAATCTTTTGGGGGCGTGCTTTGCACTTCCTCTCTTAACTGCTCTGATTTACCGGGAGTCTGCTTCCGTCAGAGCTTTTTCATTTGTCATGATACTCTGTTTCGTCATCGCTTTCGTGCTCAGAAAAGTCTGCGGCGGAAATATAAATGCGCTTCAGCTCAAACTCCGAGACTCATATCTTTTGGTCGCATCCGTGTGGCTGGTCTCATCAGTCATCGGGAGCGTTCCGTATATGTTGACGGGTGCGATTCCGAATTTCATAGATGCATTCTTCGAGACAGCTTCGGGATTTACGACAACGGGTGCGACTATCATTGACGAGGTCGAGGCCCTCCCACGCGCGGTGCTTATGTGGCGTTCGCTGTCCCAGTGGCTCGGAGGCATGGGCATCATAGTCCTCTTTGTGGCGCTTCTTCCGAGATTCGGAATTAAAGCGCGCAACATCGCAGCCGCAGAGACTCCGGGCCCAACGGTCACCAAACTCTCATCGAGTTTTACCGGCACGGCGCAGAGGCTTTACATCGCTTATATCATCCTGACCGCCACCGAAGCCGTGCTTCTTATGGCGGGCGGCATGAATCTTTACGATGCTGCAAACCACTCGTTTACGACAATGGCTACCGGCGGGTTTTCGACCTACGCAGACAGTATAGCCCACTTTAACAGCTATTACATAACCTGGGTCATCACGGTATTCATGTTCCTCGCAGGCACTAACTTCGAGCTTTTCTTTGTGCTCATTCACGGAGGTGCGCGGAAGGTATTCAGGAACGAGGAGTTCCGCCTCTACCTTTCGATCGCGACTATCTCCACGGTGCTCATAACCATTTCGCTGATGACTCAGGGCGGATATAAACGTGCATTTCATGCAATCACCGATGCGGCATTTCAGGTAATGACCATAATGTCCACAACGGGATATGCGACCACGGACTTCGACCTCTGGCCTGCGTTTTGCCTTATGATAATCATCATTCTGATGGTGATAGGCGGATCGAGCTCATCCACGGCGGGTGGCGTCAAAGTCATCAGGGTATTGGCAATCTGGAAACTGATGGCCAGAGAGATGAAGATGATACTCCACGGCAGAGTCGTCAAAGACGTCAGCATAGACAGGCACAAACTTCTGCCCGAAACTCTGACTTACATAGTCGGCTTTGTCAGCATGTATATAATCACGCTGCTTACAGCCACCCTGCTGATTTCACTCGGCAGTCAGGGAGACCTTATAACGAACTTTACGGCTACGCTTTCGTGCATCAGCAATGTCGGTCCGGGACTTAAGGCCGTCGGACCTGTCTGTACATACAGTTTTTACAACGGATTCAACACCTTCGTACTCGCCATAGTTATGATCGCAGGCAGGCTCGAACTCGTAACGCTTTTCGTTGTATTTTCGAAGTTTTTCATTAATCCAAACAGGGTTTAGCAAGGAGCAATACTCTTAATGACAGACAACAGACGATATATTATTAATATCTTCTCTCTCGCATTGACGCTGACTGGCTTTTCCACGATTCCGTCTGCGGTTGCGTCCTTGGTGTTCAAGGAAGCTCTCGTCGGCTATACGCTTTCCGCTGCCATGGTCGTATGTGTCGGAGCCGGAATTGTATTGCGTTCATTCCGAGGCAGAATATCAGGTGATATCAGACCGCGCGTAATGCTCATGGCTGTCGTATTTACATGGCTCCTTATGATAGGTATTTCATCACTTGTATTCTATTTCGCTGCGCCGGGCATCAGCGTGGCAGACGCATTTATGGAGTCCTGCGCATCCTGGACAGGCACCGCAGCAAGCACTTTCTCAAGCGAAATTCTTCCGGCCTCACTTATGCTTTACAGGTCCACACTGAACTGGCTCGGAGGCGTGGGCATAGTTCTTCTCTGTCTCTCGGTTATTGGTTCCGGCCGCTATGTCGGAGCCGGTCTTGCAGCTTTTGAATTTCCGGGTCCTGACTTCCTTAAGGACAGAGCTGATTTCAGAGGAAACTACCGCAAGGTATTTATGGTATATGTTATATTCACACTTGTTCAGTTCATAATGCTCGCAGCTGGCGGCATGCCGATATATACCTCCATGCTCAGCGCGCTTTCCAACAGCGCATCGGCAGGACTTCATCACATCAACAACTCCGTGATAATATCCATGCCTGCATACATAAAGGCTGTCCTTGCTTTATTTGCCCTGCTCGGCTCGGCAAACAGCCTCATATTCATATACCTGTTCAAAGGGGAGTTTACGGAAATCAAAAACAACAGCGAGCTTAAATTCAGGACGGGCCGTATAGCCTTCAGCATCGCTGCCGTTTGCATTATCATCACAGCGGCAAATCCTGCTCAGAATGTGCTTAAGACGATCGGTGATTCTGCCGTGCAAGTCATTTCGTTCCTGTCCACCTCGGGCTTTATCGCTGCGGATATGAGCACATGGCCTCAGGCCTGCACCATACTCATACTGCTCCAGCTTTTCATAGGAGGCTCCGCTTTTTCAACGAGCGGCGGTTTTAAGGATGCAAGGCTTATTGTGGCATTTAAGTCCATATCCTACACCTTGTACAGACACATACATCCAAACAGCGTCAGGACTCT
>CADAJM010000048.1 GCA_902788245.1 uncultured Eubacteriales bacterium
CAGTCAGAGTTGAAATGTTCGGAGGCGAGATAGAGAGCATTAAGGAGATAGATCCGATGACCGGAGAGGTGACGGGGATCAGATCTCACATATCCATATTCCCTGCGAGCCACTACATCACAAGCAGGGAGGATATGCAGATGGCGGTGGCATCCATCAGGGAGGAACTCAAGGAGAGACTTGACTGGTTCCGCGCAAACGGCAAACTTCTGGAGGCCGAGAGGCTCGAACAGAGGACCAATTATGACATTGAAATGATGATGGAGGTCGGGACCTGCAAAGGAATAGAGAACTACTCCAGACACATCAATTTCCTGAAACCGGGAGAGAGGCCGTACACTTTAATCGACTACTTCCCGGACGGGGACTTCCTGACGATAATCGATGAGTCGCACGCCATGCTGCCTCAACTCAGAGCCATGTATAACGGTGACCATGCCAGAAAGGAATCTCTGATCGAATACGGATTCAGGCTTCCTTCGGCCTTCGATATCAGGCCTCTTAAATTCGACGAATTCAACGAGCTGACGGGGCAGACGGTATACGTCTCTGCGACGCCTGCCGCATACGAACTTGAGCGCTCGCACGGCGTGTCGGCCGAGCAGCTCATAAGGCCGACAGGCCTACTCGATCCTGTGATCGAGGTTCGGCCGACGGAAGGTCAGATCGATGACCTCATCGGAGAGATACTCAAAACGTCGGCCAAAGGCGAGCGCGTCCTCGTCACCACCCTCACCAAGAGAATGGCAGAAGACCTCACCAAATTTCTGCAGCAACAAGGAATTAAGGTGAGATATCTGCACTCCGAGATAGACAACTTCGAAAGACTCGAGATTATTCGAGATCTCAGAATGGGGCAATTCGACGTGCTGGTCGGAATCAACCTCTTAAGAGAGGGACTCGACCTGCCTGAGGTTTCACTCATAGCCATACTGGATGCTGACAAAGAAGGCTTCCTGAGGACGGAGACCTCCCTCATACAAACCGTAGGAAGAGCGGCACGTAACGCGGAAGGCAGGGTCATCATGTATGCGGACTACGTCAGCAAAGCGATGAAGACATGCATAGATGAAACCGCAAGGCGCCGCGCGGCTCAGGACGAATTCAACAAAGCAAACGGCATAGTGCCTAAGACCATAGTCAAACCTATCAGAGAAATCGCCAGGGCTACGGACGAATACCACGGCGAACGCGATATCAAGAATCCGAAAGCCATGACGGCAGGAGAACTTCGCGACACCATACGCGAAGTCGAAAAGAACATGAAAGAAGCCGCCAAACAGCTCGACTTCGAGCGAGCGGCAGAGCTCCGCGATGTGCTCTTCGAACTCAGAGCCAGCAAGCGGATATAAACAAGGAGGACATAAAATGAGCAAAGCAGAAGAAGCGGTCAAACTGCATGCAAAGGGATATAACTGCTGCCAAGCAGTAGTCTGCGTTTTCGCAGATGAAGTGGGAATCGATGCATCCACACTCTATAAAATCGGAGAAGGTTTCGGTGCCGGCATGGGTAACGGCATGGGCGTGTGCGGAGCCATGAGCGGAGCTGCCATGCTCGCAGGGCTCGTAAACTCCGACGGAGACACAGATCACCCTGCCCAGACCAAATCAGGCACGATGAAAATCGCATCTAAAATGCAAAAGGACTTCACAGAAAGAGCCAAGAGGCTCATCTGCAAAGATATCAAGAGAGGAAACAACGGCTCGGCCTTCACCTCCTGCGACGATTGCATACGCATAGCAACTGAAATCGCCGAGGAACTCTTCGTTTAACACTAAGTGCGAGCAATCGCATCTCGCGTTGACAGGAGGTTATCATATATGATAACCTCCTTTTGTAATGAGTTACCATATATGATAACTTGAGAGGCAGTCAACATGAGAGATGATAGTTTCAGAAAAAAGGTAGCACGAGAACTGGCGGTTGAGCGCATGATGAGCCAAGTCAGCCAAGACGAGCTGGCAGAGCAGCTCGGGACCTCCAAGTCCAGCATTTCGAGGATAGAAAGCGGCAGACAAAATCTCACTCTCGACTATGTGAGCGATATCGCATATGCGCTCGGCAAAGAGCCGGTTCTCGAACTCAGAGAACCACCGGTGGAATACGGAGACGTATCAGTTTATGAGTTCAAATTATACGATGAGACATTGCTTGAGTTTTCGATGGAAAGAGCTCCGGCCACTAAGATTAAAATCCTCAAGATTAACGAGGACAGGAGAGAAGTGTTTCCGCTTGATCTTGAGACTACGCCGGAAGGACTTTTAGAATGGCTTTCTCACAGAACGATCCCAAAACACAGAGAAATGGTCGAAGATATTTTGGATGCTTTGAAGATTTCTAATGATGACACGAAGGGAATTATAGATATATGTATGGGCCTTTCGTTAAATGATAGTTACTGGGTACCTCAAAAGGAATTGGAAAGCACATATTCTGAGATGAACCTGTACAAAAATGAGTTCTCCAGTGCCCTAGCCTTAATTGCCTATACCGGAAAATATTTCGGCAAAGTCAAAAAAATGAGAACCACACCGGAACTGACGACGGGAGGTATGCTTCGAAAGGCGTGGCGCTACTTCGGACCGGATGATATTTGGCTTTATAAAGGCGGGACCTTTGGATTTGCGAATACAGGTAATGAGCCGTTCTCTGAATACTATGCTTGTCAGATTGCTGAGAAGATGGGTATTAATGCCGTTCATTATGAGCTTGAGAACTGGATGGGAATTCTCGCATCGAAGTGCAAGATTTTTACTGACATAGACACTGCATATATTCCTATAGGCAGGATTGTAACGACCGGAGGGATAGACGCTGTTATGGATTACTATAAGTTGCTCGGAGATGATTTCTATGAGCAACTTGTGGATATGCTGATCTTCGACGCTGTAGTAATTAATGAGGACAGGCACTACGGCAATTTCGGGGTGCTGAGAGATAATAAAAGCGGCAAGATAATTGCACCGGCCCCCGTCTTCGATAACGGTGTATCGCTTCTTTGCTATGCGATGCATGATGATTTTGATGATATCGAAAAATACCTCAAAAGCAGGACTAATCCATACGGAAGAGGCAATCAATTTATGGACTTAGCTAAAAGGCTAATCGGAAATAGACAGAGTGAAATGCTCAGAAAACTAATAAACTTCAAGTTCAAGGATAGTAACGTGGCTGCACTTCCGAGATGGAGGATAGAGGCTCTCGAGGAAATCATTCAGGAGCGTGTATCTGAACTGCTGAAATGAAAAAGATATTATCACTTGCAGTTGCTTCAATTATGATTCTCTCCGCACTAGCACTCGCATCAACAAAACAAAGATTGAATCTAAAATGCCCTGTCATGATGAGCCGTGACAGGGTGTTTATTATCTGCTATTGCTCTTTAAAAAAGTAAATAGTAGAATTGCTTTCATGGATAAGAACATAGTTATAAAAGGTGCTAGGGAGCACAATCTTAAGAATATAGACGTGACCATACCGCGAGATAAAATGGTGGTACTGACGGGGCTTTCGGGCTCGGGCAAATCTTCACTTGCCTTCGATACCATCTACGCGGAAGGTCAAAAAAAATACGTTGAGTCGCTGTCTTCGTACGCGAGGCAGTTCCTCGGACTTATGAAAAAACCGGACGTGCAGCTGATAGAAGGGCTGTCACCGGCTATTTCAATTGACCAGAAAACCACGAACAAAAACCCGAGATCGACGGTCGGTACAGTCACGGAAATCTACGACTACCTGAGGCTTATGTACGCGAGGATAGGAATTCCGCACTGCCCTATCTGCGGACGAGAGATTACGAGCCAGAGCATAGATAGCATAATAGAGAATATACAGAGCCATGAAGAGGGAACGAAACTCACTGTCTTCGGGCCAGTTATTCGCGGACGCAAAGGCGAGCACAAGAATATAATCGACAGGATACGCCGCGACGGATTCACAAGAGTGAGAGTGGACGGCGAGATCAAGAGGCTTGATGAAGATGAGATCAAACTCGAAAAGAATAACAAGCATAATATCGACATCGTCATCGACAGGATAGTCCTCAGGGACGATAACAGAAGCCGTATTGCAGAGGCGCTCGAACTCGCCATCAAAGAAGGCGAAGGTATTTGCAATGTGCTCTTCCAGCCGCCTAAGGATAAGGCAAATCAGTTAAAAGGCGAAGACGGAAATATAGTAAAAGAAGAAAACGGTGAGCACGAGCAGACATATTCGACCATGCTTTCGTGTCCTGAGCACGGGGTCAGCATGGAGGAGATGGAGCCGCGTATGTTTTCGTTCAACGCTCCGTACGGAGCCTGTCCTCACTGCAGCGGACTCGGATTTACTCTGAGGATTACTGATGAGGCAGTCATAACAGACCCGAATAAGAGTCTGCTTGACGGTGCAATCAGCAGTGTGTTCTCTTCCTTGGATACTATGGGGTGGTACAGGCATATGCTGAACCGCTTGGCCATAGACCACGGGACCGATCTCAGCCTTCCGATGAAGGATCAACCGCCGAAGTTTATCGATGAGTTGCTGCACGGAACCGGAACACGCAAGATTAAATATACATTTACCAGCAAGAACGGCAGGGTTTCGCATATGAATCACACTTTCGAGGGCGTTTTGCCGAACCTCGAAAGGCGCTGGGGCGAGACCGGGTCCGAATATATTAAGGATAAGATAGGCGAACTGATGACCGAAGAGGAATGTCCGGTTTGTCACGGTAAAAAACTCAAGGACACCGTGCTCGCGGTCACCGTCGGCGGCATGAACATAATCGAACTCACCGATCTTTCCGTCGTGCAGGCCATCGAATTCTTCGATAATCTCGAAGACAAACTAAACGACAGAGAAAAGAAGATAAGCGAGATGGTGCTCAGAGAGATAAAGTCCAGACTGAGATTCCTTAAGGATGTAGGGCTCGGCTACCTCACTCTATCTCGTACAGCCGGAACCCTATCCGGCGGAGAGTCGCAGCGTATCAGACTGGCGACTCAGATAGGATCGGGACTTGTAGGCGTGCTATACATACTCGATGAGCCATCCATAGGCCTCCACCAGAGCGATAACGACAAGCTCCTTGCGTCGCTTCGTAGCCTCACGGACATGGGTAACACCCTCATCATAGTCGAGCACGACGAAGATACCATGTACGCGGCAGACCACATCGTAGATATCGGTCCGGGCGCAGGCGTCAACGGAGGAAAGCTCGTTTGCCAGGGAACGGTAGATGATATAAAAAAATGCAAGAACTCAGTAACCGGCCAGTTTCTCTCGGGCAAACGCCATATAGGTGTGCCTGAATACCGTCGCAAAGGAAACGGCGCGTGCCTCGAGATCATAGGCGCTGCTGAAAACAATCTGAAAAATATTGACGTAAAGATACCGGCAGGAGAACTCGTACTCATAACGGGAGTGTCCGGCTCGGGCAAATCAAGTCTGGTCAACGAGATACTTTACAAAGGAGTGTCACGCATCACCAACCGCACTCAGGAAAGACCGGGCAAGTTCAAAGAAATAAAAGGAATTGAGAATTTCGACAAGGTCATCAACATCGACCAGTCGCCTATAGGCAAGACGCCGAGGTCCAATCCTGCGACATACACCGGCATGTTCACTCACATCAGAAACCTCTTCGCTGAGATGCCTGAAGCCAAGATGAGAGGGTACAAGCCGGGCAGATTCAGCTTTAACGTCAAAGGCGGACGCTGTGAGCATTGTAGCGGCGACGGCATCATTAAGGTAGAGATGAACTTCCTGCCTGATGTATTCGTTCCTTGCGAAGTCTGCGGAGGAGCCAGATACAACCACGAGACACTCGAGGTCAAATATAGGGGCAAGAGCATATCTGAAGTGTTGGCGATGACGGTTCACGAGGCACTTTCGTTCTTCGAGAACCAGCCTGCCATAGTCAGATACCTCAAGACCCTCGATGACGTAGGCCTCGGATATATAAGCCTCGGCCAACCGTCGACGCAACTCTCCGGAGGAGAGGCCCAGAGGATAAAGCTCGCGACGGAGCTTTCAAAGAGAAGCACCGGACGCACATTATACATACTCGATGAGCCGACCACGGGGCTTCACTTCGCGGATGTAGAGAAACTCCTTTACGTCCTGAACAGACTTGTGGATGAAGGAAACACAGTCGTCGTAATCGAGCATAACCTCGACGTGGTCAAACAGGCAGACCACATAATTGACCTCGGACCTGAGGGCGGAGACGAAGGCGGACGCATAGTCTGCGAGGGCACGCCGGAAGAAGTTGCTAAGGTCAAAAAATCCAAAACCGGACAATACCTCAAACGCATGCTTTAGGAATTTTAGGTTTGTTTAAAGTAAGCGCGCTTTAATTACCATAGAAATTAAGGCGCGTTTTTCATATACTTAAATATTGAGGAAAGAAAATGAGAATACTACTTGCAGAAGACGAAGTGGCACTGGCCAAGGCCGTAGCCAAAATATTTGAAAAGAGCAATTACTCAATAGACGTGGTGTACGACGGACAGGACGCGCTCGACTATCTCGAGGCGGGTAATTACGATGCCGCAGTCCTGGATATAATGATGCCTAAAGTCGACGGCATCACAGTACTTAAAAAACTCAGAGAGTCGGGGAGCGACATTCCGGTTTGCATGCTGACGGCTAAATCCGAGATAGATGACAAAGTTCTCGGTCTCGACAGCGGTGCGAACTACTATCTCACAAAGCCATTCGACGCCAAGGAACTCCTGGCTGCAGTCAGAGCGATTACGAGATCCGGACACGAGGTTGACACCAAGATTACGTATGGAGACCTCAGTCTCGACCGCACGAGCTTCGAACTCTCGACGCAGCACGCAGAACTTCAGCTTGCCAATAAGGAATTCCAGATGATGGAGATGCTGATGGCAAATCCCGGCAAGGTAATCTCCGTGGATACATTCATGGACCACGTGTGGGGCTACGACACAGAGACCGAGAGCAATGTCGTATGGGTGTACATCTCGTATCTTCGCAAGAAACTCACGGCGCTTAAGAGTAATGTAAAAATTAAAGCGCTCAGAAACGCAGGTTATTCGCTGCATATAGAGGAATAAAATGCAGGCCATAAAAAGACTCAAAAGAAGATTCATAGCGCTCGCGATGGTATCTCTGACTATACTGCTCGCGTTCATAGTCACAGGCATGAACATCATGAACTACAACGATGTAGTAAGTGATGCTGATGCCAGACTTGACGTTCTCGAGCAAAATGTCGAGAGGTTCCAAACTTGGCATGAAAACGGAGATAAAAGGATGGGACCAAAGCCTGAGGATCTCGGCGACGGCAACAGACCTGACGAGGAGTTCCTCTTTGGAAAAGGCGGTCAGGGCGGACCGCGCATGAGCATGGACGAAGCCGAGGAGTCGAGGTTCTTTACGGTTGAAGTAGGAGAAGACGGCAGCGTCAAACAGATAAATGTCGACAGAATTTCTGCCGTAAAGGATGCGGAGGCAGAGAAATATGCAGAGGAAGCAATTGCGTCGGGAGATGAGAACGGATTCGTCAACGAATTCAGATATTCCGTTATAAATGATGGAAGCACCAAGCGAGTCACCTTCCTCGACTGCGGAAGAGTTCTCGAGTCGTTCAGATCTTTTCTCAGAGCCAGTATAATTATGTCGATTGTCGGACTCGCCCTGGTGTTTGCTGCAATCACGTTCTTTGCAGGACGCATCATTAAACCTGTGGCGGAGAGCTACGAAAAACAAAAGAGATTTATCACGGACGCAGGTCACGAGATCAAAACCCCGCTTGCCATCATCAAGGCCAACCTCGATGTTATCAAGATGGATCCGGACAGCACAGAGGAGAGCCTGCAGGATATAGATGAGCAGGTGGACAGGCTTGCCGGACTTACGAACGACCTCGTGTATCTGTCGAGGATGGAAGAGGCGGAGGAGAGCCTGGTCATGAGCGATGTGCCGCTTTCGGATATCGTGAATGAAACAGCGTCATCGTTCGAAGCGCTTGCTAAGGAGAGAGGCAAGACGATAGAACTCGACGTAGAGCCTATGCTCTCGATAAACGGCAGCACCAAAGAGATTGAAAAACTCGTCTCGATACTGCTCGAAAATGCAGTTAAGTACTCGGATGAATCCGAGCCTATAAAAGTCAGTCTGAAAAAAGACGGTAAAAATTGTACTCTCGAAGTCAGCAATCGCACAGCTGAGGAAGTCAGCAGTGAAAGCCTCGCACACGTATTCGAAAGATTCTACAGAACCGACGAGTCGAGAAACTCGGCTACAGGCGGACATGGCATAGGGCTTTCGATGGCAAGCGCTATAGTAAGCGCACACAAAGGTAAGATATCGGCACGCACCACTGACGGCCACGACTTTACGGTCAGCGCAGTGCTGCCGCAATAAATATAACTATGGAGGTAGAAGATGGCAGAACTTAAAGTAGGAATGAAGTTCACAAGAGAAGTGGAAGTAACACATGAACTTACGGCAGATGCCGTGCACAGCGGAGGCCTCGAGGTGTATGCAACACCGATGATGATAGGCCTTATGGAAAACGCCGCATGGTCGCTTGCAGAAGAGTGCATGGAAGAGGGATACTCGACAGTCGGCACATTGGTCAACATCAAACATGTTTCCGCCACGCCGGTAGGAGCAAAGGTCCGTGCCGAGGCAGAACTTGTCGAAATCGACGGCCGCAGACTCGTATATAAAGTCGCAGCCTACGACGACAAAGGCCTCATCGGCGAAGGCGACCACGAGCGCTTCATCATCAACTGCGAAAAATTCATGGCCAAGACATATGGAGAATAAAACAGGTTTTCCTTTAAAAAGATGAGATAACAGTGTAGAGAAGGCACGATTCACTGCTGAATAGCGGAGGACTCGGGGCCTTTTTCTATTATAGATTGGTTTTGGCCTGATATTTGCCAGGCTTTTTTAAGTTTCAGTTAAGTTTTGGGGTTTATCATACGAACTGTAAAGAGAAGAAAGGAGGAATCGCAGTGAAGTATCAGGCGGTTTTCAAAAGATACGAAATTAAATATCTGATAACTCGCGAGCAGAAGGAAGCGATACTTGCAGCGATGGCTCCGCATATGAGTTTGGATCAGTACGGCAAGTCGACGATCAGAAACATCTACTTCGACACCGACGACTACATCCTGGCCAGACACTCCATAGCAAAGCCGGACTTCAAGGAAAAACTTCGTATCAGAAGCTATAAAAAAGCAGATGAAAGAAGCGAAGTCTTCGTCGAACTCAAGAGAAAATGCGATCACATAGTATATAAAAGGAGGATCGCACTTCCCGAGGAAGACGCGATGAAATGGGTCGAAGGAGACAGAAGCAATTTCATAGAGGGAGAATGCAGAGCGGCATCAACCCAAGTGACAAACGAGATTGAATACTTCTGCTCGCTCTACCCGGGCCTCAGACCTACGGTTTATCTCAGCTACGACAGAGAAGCATACAAGATGAACGACGGCAGCGACTTCCGAGTAACGTTCGACAGCAATATCAGATCAAGGGATTATGACATCTCTCTCGAATCGGATGCATATGGGACAGAATTGCTGGATGATGAAAAAGTGCTCATGGAACTCAAGTGCTCCGGCGGCATTCCACTATGGATGACGGAAGCTCTCTCGAGGGGACGCATGTATAAAACTTCTTTTTCAAAATACGGCACAGCATATCAGACGCAGATATTCCCCGTAGCGTCAGCTGATGCAATCGCAAAGAGGGAAATCAGACAGGCGGCAGAAATGCAGTCGGAAAAAACACGCGCAGCAAGGACGGGCATAGAACGCAGGATATTTGCAGGGCATCGTCAAAGCGTGACAGCATAACAAACGCATACATCTAACTTTTTCATATAAATTCTTCACACCTTCATAGCTTTGAGTGGATCCCGGGTTTCGGCTCGGGACCTTCTCTTTTTTGCTACGTGCGGCGAAACTTGGGATGAAATAGACATAATTACTTACCTATAAATAATTACATCTCCCGATAAGTAAAAATATAGAGCCCGGGGAATGACCTTTACTTACTAAAGACTGATAATAGTTTCCCGATAAGTAATAATCTGAGAATTCGTTCCTTTATCTTATAAGTTTTTACTTACTATTTAACCTTTTTCATACTTAAGTAAGTAAAGAGTAGTTACGGAAATGATGCAGATTACTTACTATCAGCGCGAAAAGAAAACTGGTAAGTAAAATAAGAATCTAAAGAATCTTAAATTACTTACTCGTAGCCTGTTGAAACTGCTTGGTAAGTAAATGGGTATATCAATGATTACTATTTCTTTTGCGGTTTTAGTTTTGTTTTAGTTTCGAAGACTATTATGTGGCTGTAAACAAGAGAACACAGGAGGAATGAAGATGGATAACTTACTCACAGGTATTTATGACAGCGCAGCAACAACATCAATAAGCGCGGCACAATTCGCGGCATCGTTCGGAGTATCAATACTGCTCGGACTGATAATAGCCGCAGCATATATGTACAACACACGTTATACCAAAAGCTTTGTGGTCACTCTGGCCATGCTCCCGGCGATCATATGCGTCATCATAGCGATGGTAAACGGAAGCGTCGGCACCGGAGTTGCGGTAGCAGGAGCGTTCAGCCTCGTCAGGTTCCGTTCGGTACCGGGCACAGCCAAAGAGATTTGTGCGATATTCCTCGCGATGGGAACCGGCCTGATTACAGGCATGGGATATCTCGGACTTGCGGCAGCATTCTCGATCATACTCTCGCTGGCCATAATGATCAGCAACAGATTCGACTTCGGATTTAAGAAGAATTCGGGCAAATTCAAAACATTCAGAATCATGATTCCTGAGGACATCGACTACACGGGCGTGTTTGAGGACATTTTCGACGAGTATACAAATTCATGCGAGCTTGTCGCAGTTAAGACTACAAATATGGGAAGCATGTTCAGACTCACATACGATGTGACGCTGAATAATCCGGACAAAGAAAAAGAACTTATAGATAAAATCCGCTGCAGAAACGGAAACCTCGAGGTAAGCGTATCCAAGCAGGTTACCGGGGCAAGCGAGTTATAGGAAAGGAGACGAAATGAAAGATCAAAGAAATATAGAAGGCAAAGGGACCTTCACAAAAGCATTTGCATCTATGATAGCGCTGGTACTGGCGCTTCTGATAACGCTCACATCGTGCGGCAGTGCGAGCACAAGTGATGCAAACAAAGATGTGACTGCCACATCGACAGATACCACATACAACGCCGCAAGCAAAGCGGATATGTTTACGGACAGAGACCTCTCGGCAGACTATGACGAGAGCAACGCCGTCAATATCGAGCTATCCGGGAGCAGTGCAAAAGCGAGTTCTGAAGACGGAGTAAGCATAGATGGCGGCAAGATCACAATTACAAAAGAAGGAACATACATCGTAACCGGATCGCTCAGCGACGGACAGATCGTAGTCGAGGCGGATGATACAGCCAAGGTACAGATAGTTCTTAACGGAGCATCGATTACCAGCAAAACATCGGCAGCCATCTACGTCAAGTCGGCAGACAAGGTATTCGTCACCACGGCAAAGGACACAGAAAACACTCTTGCCAACGGCGGCAGTTTCACGGCAGACGGAGACACCAATATAGACGGTGCGGTCTTCGG
>CADAJM010000049.1 GCA_902788245.1 uncultured Eubacteriales bacterium
GAGGTTCCCCCATGGATTCCTTTACGAATATGGCAGTGCCGGAATAGCCCTTTTTCTCTGCATAATTATAGAATTCGAAATAGCCTTCAGGATGAAAGTCCGCCTGACCTTCCTGCATCTTAGTCTCCTGCAAACAGAAGAAGTCGGCATCCAAATCCCTAAAGATGTCTTCGAATCCCTTTTTCAATACGGCTCTGAAGCCGTTTACATTCCAACTGATAAATTTCATTATTACTCCTTGTCTTGCGCGCTCGGGCGTCGCAGGCAAACTGCATCTGTGCGTTCAATTATTCTATTGTAAAAGATACAATTCTCCAGTCTTTATATTTGCGGATGCCTCGCACGTACAGATATCCCGTGCCGGACTGCGTATTATTTAAGTAGCCGCACTCGAAGTCGCGACCTTCTTTGAGTTCTTTATCATCAAGAGTAATCTCGAATTCAGGCTCTGCCTTGCGATTTTTGAGCTTGGCCGAATCGTCGGCGAATTTTATGTTGCATTCAGCGATTGATACTTGTTTCTTTTTACCTTTGGCGCGGGTCTTGTACACTTCGCCCGGTTTGATATACCAAAAGTCCTGATCGACATTGCCGTTAATGCCACCGACCATGGCACTGTCAGTGGCCTGCCAGAACATGTAGTCTGCCTTGACCTCACACGAGCCGCCGTACTGAGCTGCCCAGAGGGTGTTGCCTTCGTCAATCAGAGTAGCATCCATGTAATTCTTGAACATATCGTAGTTGCCGTAAACGGCGGATTCGTAGCCTTCTTTTTCAACTTTGCGACAGAAGGCCTCTACGATATCGTTGAATTGTGAGGCCGCGAAGAGTTCTTCGTTCTTAATGGCCTGCTCGAGACGCCCGCCTTTGAGAATCTCATAATCTATTACAAGCGGCATATCGATATCGTAGCGCTTGACAAGCTTGATTAGGAATTCCGCTTCCTCTTCGGCTTCTTTGGTATTTACGGCCTGAGAATAAATGTATGCTCCAACCATGAGCCCTGCCTTGTTTGCAGCCTTGATATTCTTCCTGAAAGTTTCATCTTCCATGAGTTCACTGCTTTCACCTTTTCTGTAGGCTGCGCGAACAAACACGAAGTCAGCTCCTGAGGATTTGACTTTCTTCCAGTGGATTTTATTTTGGTACTCGGACACGTCTATGCCTTGAACCACAATACAATCCTCAAATCTCTTGTCGTGGGTGTAACCCTCATCGGTGAGTCTTACGCGAGTGATGCCGCCGACGTAGGAGACGATTTTAATCGCAATAACGGCAATTATTAGAACAAGAAATAGTGCAACAAGCAGATAGAACTTGTTGGTAAGAGCCTGATGCTTTTTCTCTTTTGAAACGGGCTCCGGCGGTGCTCCGATATTGCCCAGTTTATCATCCTTGATGACGTCTCTTTCTTTAGCTGCTTTTTCCCAGAATTTCAGTTTCATTTATATATGGATTCTTTCTATGATTTAGAACTCGCCTGTATGCATATACGGCATGAGTTCGTGTTCGAGCTCCACTCTGTGATGCTTGGTATATATGCCCGGCAATCCTCCGGTGTGCATGAAGATTACGTCTTCGCCCGCTTTGATGCGACCGCGTTTAGCTTCAGAAACTACCGCCTCGAAGGTTTTGCCCGTGTAGCAAGGATCGATTATGATGGCTTCCTTGCGTGCCAGATAATACATGACTTCTCTGACGGATTCAACCGCGTTATTATATGCGCCGTGGATGTAGTCGGTGGAGATATCAAAACTGATGGAATCGAAATCTTCCTTTCTATATACGAACTCATCCCCGAAGAAATCGCAAAGGCGATTGAAATAATCATGCATATATGTTACGAGGTTCTCCTTATCGCTGCCTTTTCCCGGATAAGGCAGCACGTTGATACCCCTTAATTTCAATTTTGAATCACAGGCTTTGAGGCCTGCAAGAAGTCCGAGGTAGGTGCCGAGGCTTCCGACGGTTGTAAATATTGTGGCCTCCGGAATTCCCATCTCACGGGCTTGTTTGTCGAGCTCAATTGCACATTCGGCATAGCCTAGCATGCCGATTTCGTTGGAGCCGCCCATAGGAACGTAGTAGACCTTTTCGCCTTCGGCCGTGTACTTATCGATAACAGTTTGCCTGCCGCTTTCCATATCTTTTACGAAGTAGACAGGGCAGCCCATCATGCCGTCGAGAAGGAGATTTGCGCTTATCTCTCCCGGATACTCATCCGCGGTCACTATGGCGCATTTCATTACGTACTTTGCGGCAACCGCAGCGGTAAGCCTTCCGTGATTTGTCTGAGCGCCGCCCTCAGTGATTAGCATAGGAGCGCCTTGATCTTGAGCGTCTTTCAGGAAATACTCGAGCTTCCTTAGCTTGTTTCCGCCGACGCCGAGACCTGTCAGATCATCGCGTTTGCAATATACATTTACTCCCAGATCTTCCGATACATTCTTGAGATGCTCCAGAGGAGAAGGCAGATGTAGAAATTCAATTTTGTCATGTCCGAATAGCATATGCGGGCCTCCCTTTTTATAGAATTATTGTAACATAAAAAGAAAGGGCAGTTACAGCTTGTCAGTGCAATCTGAGGCCTCGGCCCTTAGCAGTTACCGAAGGAGCTTGCCTCCGGAGGTCAATGCTATTCTCATTGCGGCAACGCCGTTATAATCAGAGATAGCATTATTGGCGAGCGACAGCGAAGACAGAGCTTAGGGACGCTAGGTCGAAGCTTGAGCGCGAGCGTCACTGGCGAGCTGGTAACTGCACTTTCCTATGTGCAATTTTTGAAAAATGCTTGTGTTTGCGGGGCTTCTGTCATATAATAGCGCTTGCGAATTAATGCATTATAGAAAAGAAAGTGGGGTAAAATAATGGCAAACATTAAATCCGCAAAGAAAAGAATCCGCGTAATCAACAAGAAGACAGCTCGCAACATCAGAGTTAAGAACCACGTAAAGGAAGCTGAGAAAGCATTCCTCGCAGCGGTTGAAGCAGGCGACAAGGCTCAGGCAGCTGAGGCTTTCAAGAAAGCTGAAAAGAAACTGATGCAGGCAGCAGCCAAGGGAACGTTCCACAAGAACACAGTATCCCGTAAGATCAGCAGATTCGAGAGAAAACTGAACGCACTCGAGAGTGCATCCAAGTAATCTCACCCGTCCCCACAGCGTATAAGTTAAATACGCAAACAGCCGGAGTGTCTCCCGGCTGTTTTTTATGCCAAAATAGAGATGCTTTTGTGCTAAAATAATTGTATATAAATAATCGGATAAACATTTCTCTCAGAGGATAGATATTGTGAGTACAAACAACAGCCTCAAACCAAAGAATGATTTAATATCCAGACTGTTTTTCAGCCTGCTGCCTGTCCAGGTTCTCATATACGCGATGGGTTTTATCAACACCATCGTTGACGGAATTATGGCCGGCCGTTTTATAGATTCCACCACTGTCGGAGTGGTCGGACTCTATTTCTCAATGGTAAACGTACTTAATGCAACCAGCTCTGTCCTGCTCGGAGGAACCACGGTTGTCTGCGGCAGATACCTGGGAAGAGGGGATGTAGAAAAGACTAAGGGGGTCTTTTCTCTTAATATAACGGTGACATTTATCGTCGCCGCTTTTTTGGCATTGATCAGCGCGGTGATTCCGGGTCCGCTGGCGGACCTGCTCGGCGCAAACGCCGAGCTCCGCGGAGACCTTATAAAATATATTGCGGGCTACGCGGTCGGAATCATCCCGATGCTACTCGCCCAGCAGATAGCGGCGTTTTTGCAGATGGAAAGGCAGAACAAACGCGGATACATCGGAATCGCCGGCATGATAATTGCCAATGTATTCCTGGACATATTGCTGGTTGCGGTTCTTAAGCTCGGAATTACAGGACTTGCTCTGGCAACCAGCCTTAGCAACTGGGTATATTTCCTCATCCTTGCACCATACTATCTGACCAAGAAAGCTCAGCTTAAATATGACAGGAAGAACATACTTTGGAGCGAACTGCCGGAGATTATCAAGATAGGATTCCCGGGAGCGCTGTTAATCTTCTGCCTGGCCATAAGAGCCGCCTGCCTCAACCGCATATTGATTCACTATGCGGGCAACGCGGGACTTTCTGCACTCTCTGCCTTCAATATGATATCAGGCATATTCATCGCGTTCTGCGTGGGAACGGGCAACGTAGTTCGTATGCTGGTGAGCGTGTTTGTGGGTGAAGAGGACAGAAACTCAATGAAGAAGGTGCTCAAAACCGCACTTACCAAAGGTATGGCCCTATCCGCAGGAGTAGCGGTAGTTGTTGTAATCATAGCGCCTATTCTGTCAGGGCTGTTCTTCCCGGATCGCACAAGCGAGGTGTATACGCTCACAAAGCAACTGTTCATAATATATGGTCTATGCGTACCGCTGGTGATGCTTGCCCAGATCAGCATTAATTACTTCCAGGCAACGGGACACAATGTATTTGTAAATGTGGTGTCGCTCGTAGATGGCTTGTTATCCGTCGTTATACCTGCTGCGCTTCTCGCACCTGTACTCGGAGCATTTGGCGTATGGCTCGCCAATCCTATCGGCATTACCATCACCATACTTTGCTCGGTGATCTATGTAATCTTCAGTTTGAAGAGATTTCCTAAAAATGCAGAAGAGTGGATGCTGCTTAAACCTAACTTCGGCGTCGCAGCGGAGAATTGCCTGGATATTTCCATAAAGAGCATGGAGGATGTAGCGGGCACAGCCGAACTCGTGCAGGAGTTCTGTGACAAACACGATATGGCGGCCAGGCCGTCGTACTATGCGGCGCTTTGTCTCGAGGAGATGGCAGGTAACGTCATCAAGCACGGCTTTACAGCAGATAAGAAGAACCACTACCTCAATGCGAGGGTGGTATATCTCGATGACACAGTTCTGCTGAGGCTCAAAGACGATTGCCAATCTTTCGATCCATCACAACTGGCAGACTTTGTATCCGCTGAGTCGGAGTTCAACAGCATAGGGTTGAAGATGGTATATAAGATTGCCGATGAGGTAAGTTATCAGAACCTGCTGGGACTTAACGTTTTGACCATTTCCATACACGAAGATAATATCGCCGCGATGGATGTCAACGACTATCTGCTTGAGAGAAAACTCAAAGAAGAGGACCCTGAACTTCACCAGGTATTCAAGGACACGGCTTTTGTCGCCCAGAGGATACTCAGCAAATACAAGACGCTCTTCCCTGATTATACGGATCACTCACAGTTCCACAGCCTGACGGTCATAGATTCGTGCAACAAGATCATCGGAAGAGAGCAGATAGATAAGATGAACAAGGACGAAGCCTTTATCCTCCTGATGGGTTGCTATCTCCATGATATCGGCATGGGAATAAGCGAGCATGATTATGAGGAGTTCAAGGATGTGATGGGTGCGGAAGAATATTTCAAAGAGCATCCTAATGCGGATAAGACCGAATTCGTCAGAACCTATCACAATGATTTCAGCGGCCTGTTCATAGATAAGTATGCGGGACTCTTCGACTTGCCGTCGGATGAATACGTATTTGCGATCAAGCAGGTTGCAAGAGGCCATAGGAAGACGGATCTTTACGACGAGAAGGAATATCCGGTAGATTACAAACTGCCGAGCGGCAATACGGTTTGCCTGCCGTACCTGGCAGCCCTGCTGCGGCTCTCTGATGAGATAGATGTGGCAGCGTCCAGAAATCCGCTTGCATTCTTCGATATAGAACTCATCACCAACGAGGAGTCATTACTGGAGAATAAGAAACTCATGGCCATAAAACAGGTTAAGATGACGAAATCCGCATTTATAATCGAGGCCGTTACTGACGACAAGGAAATTATCGAGTCCATCGACCGTGCGATAATAAAAATGCAGGAGACTCTTGACCTCTGCAGAGAGGTGACCGAAAAGAGGACGAAATTCGTCATCAGCCAAAAGAGAGTAGTCTTAAGAAGAAGAGATAAATAACCGTTATATAAGAGGAAAGAATGAGCTATTTAGATAATATAAGAAACTTCAGTATAATCGCGCACATCGATCACGGAAAATCAACTCTGGCCGACCGCCTCATCGAAAAGACGGGGCTCGTGGAGGCCAGGGACATGAAGGAACAATACCTGGATAACATGGATATCGAGCGCGAGCGCGGTATCACCATAAAGCTTCAGACGACGAGGCTGAAATACAAAGCGAATGACGGACAGGAGTACACTCTGAACCTCATCGACACGCCGGGCCACGTGGATTTTAACTACGAGGTCTCGCGTTCGCTTGCGGCCTGCGACGGTGCCGTGCTGGTGGTTGACGCCACACAGGGCGTGGAGGCGCAGACTCTGGGCAATGTATATCTGGCTCTTGATGAGGACCTCGAGATACTGCCGGTCCTCAACAAGATGGATCTCGACTCCGCACGCCCTGACGATGCGAGGGCCGAGATTGAGGAAATCATAGGGCTCGATGCATCGGAGGCACCGGAGATCTCCGCAAAGACGGGGCAAGGCGTCGATGAGATGCTGGAAAAACTAGTCGAGGTCATCCCGCCTCCAAAGGGCGATCCTGACGGAAAACTCAAAGCCCTCATCTTCGACTCGTACTACGACAGCTATAAAGGCGTAATCATATATACACGCATATTCGACGGAAAGGTTAAGCGCGGAGACATAATCCGCATGATGAATACGGGCAAGAATTACGAAGTAACCGAAGTAGGATACTGCATACCGAGCACGCTTCCGGCAGATGAACTGAAAGCGGGTGAGGTAGGCTACATCTGCGGTAGCATCAAACAGGTGGCTGACGCACGGGTCGGCGACACTATCACCTTAGCATCCGACCCTACGAGCGAGCCTCTTAAGGGATACAAGAAGGCCCAGTCGATGGTGTACTGCGGCATATTCCCGGCCGAGGGCGAGAAATATGAGAATGTAAAGGACGCGCTGGAGAAACTCCAGGTTAATGACGCTGCGTTTAATTTCGAACCGGAGAACTCGGCCGCTCTCGGATACGGATACAGATGCGGTTTCCTCGGCCTTCTGCACATGGACGTGATTACGGAGAGGCTCGCGAGAGAGTTCGACCTCGATGTCATCACGACCCTGCCGTCGGTAGTATACAAGGTCGTGATGAAGGACGGGCAGGTCCTTGACATCCAGAATCCTTCGAACCTGCCCGATCCTACGCTGATAGCGCATATCGAGGAGCCTATCGTCAAAGCGGAAATCATGACGCCAAACGAATACGTTGGAAGCATTATGTCCCTCTGTCAGGGAAGGCGAGGCAAAATGCTCGATATGGAGTATCTGACCAAGACCAGAGTTCAGCTCAGATACGAGCTACCGCTCAACGAAGTAATATACGATTTCTTCGATGCACTTAAATCCAGAACGAGAGGTTACGCCTCTTTGGATTATGAGTTCATCAGATACCAGCCGGCTAAACTCGTCAAACTCGATATACTGCTGAACCGCGAGCTTATCGACGCACTGTCGACGATAGTTCCGGAAGAGTCTGCACAAGCCAAGGGCCGCGGCATATGCGAGAAACTAAAAGACATTATTCCGCGCCACCAATTCGAGGTTCCGATTCAGGCCGCCATAGGTCAGAAGATAATCGCCAGGGAGACGGTGCGCGCATACAGAAAAGACGTACTTGCCAAGTGCTACGGCGGAGACGTTTCGCGTAAGAAAAAACTCCTCGAAAAGCAAAAAGCAGGAAAGAAGAGGATGCGCCAGTTCGGTACCGTAACAGTGCCGCAGGAGGCATTCACCGAGGTTCTCAAACTCGACGATGCGAAGTAAGACAGGCATATACATTCACATACCGTTTTGTGTAAAAAAGTGCAATTATTGCGCTTTTTTATCCTTTGAAGCGGAGTCATCTCCGAGAAGCGAATACACTGAAGCCCTGTGCGAAGAAATCAGGCTCAGGGCGGTGGAGACGAAGGGCCGCACGATAGACACGGTATATATCGGAGGCGGTACGCCGTCGGTGCTCGATGTGTCTCAGATGAGGGACATCATTCACACAGTCCGCGAATGCTACGATATAAAAAAGGATACGGAGATCACCATCGAAGCAAACCCCGCGACTCTCGGCCGAAAAGACGGAGTTACGCTCGCCAAGCTTCAGGCGTACAAATACATGGGCATAAACCGTCTGTCGATGGGCGTTCAATCAATGAGCAACGACAGGCTTCATTTCCTCGGCAGGATACACACGGCGGAGAACGTCGCAAGAGATGTGAAGCTCGCGAGGGAAAAGGGGTTTGCCAATATAAACCTCGACCTCATTTTTTCTGTTCCGGGCGAGAGCATAGAGGATGCACTGAAAGACCTCGATGAGATAATCGCTCTTAATCCCGAACATATTTCCTGCTACAGCCTGCAGATAGAAGAGGACACGCCGTTTGCCGATATGATTGAAAGCGGCGCAATGACGGAAGTGCCCGATGAAGAGGATAGGGAGACATATCATGCAATTTGCAAGAGGCTTAAAGATGCCGGCTACGAGCACTATGAAATAAGCAATTTCGCAAAGCCGGGATACAGATCCCGACATAATTCGCTGTATTGGGATATGTCCGATTACATAGCATTCGGCCTCGGAGCCAGCGGCTTTGTAAACAATAACAGATACAAGAATGTGTCGGACATCGAAGAATATATGAAAACCGTCGGAAGCGGAGAGCTCCCGGTGGATGAAATCCATGAGAACACGCCTTTCGACAACATAAGCGAGGCGGTATTCACGGGGCTCAGAAGGCAGGAGGGCATCAGCTACGAGGATGCGATTGCCGCATACGGGCGGGTTTGCCCAAAAGATGAGCCGGTTGCCGGAGCAAAAGAGAGATTCTGGGAGATATTCAAAGAAGCAAAGGACGAGGCAGATGAATTTGCAAGGAACGGCCTTCTCATAATCGATGAAGAGGGACTCAGGCTCACGGAGCAGGGGATAGATATAAGCAATGCTATAATGGCATTGTTCGTCTAAAAAAGGAGAGATACATAATTTATGAAAGCATCACTTAGCGAAATACTTGAAAAGAACAAGATTATGGTGATAGACGGATCCATGTCGACAGCCCTCGAGAGACTGGGTGCAGATAATTCATCGAGTCTCTGGACCGCGGCTGCGCTGGCGGATAATCCGGAACTGGTTAAACAGGTGCACCTTGATTATTTCAGGACCGGTGCAGACTGCGGAATCACCTGCAGCTACCAGGCCACCATACCAGGTCTCACAGAGCACGGTTATTCCCATGAGGAGGCCGAAAAGCTGATCGCAGACTCAGTGAGGCTCTTTAAAGAAACCCGTGATGAGTGGTGGGAGGAAGAAGGAAGAGACAGTGGCAGGCCATACCCTCTATGCCTTGCAGGCGTAGGTCCCTACGGTGCATTCCTTGCGGATGGCTCTGAGTATGTAGGAAACTATGGTGTCAGCGATGAAGTGCTGGATGAGTTTCACAGGAGGAGGCTCGTAATACTCAAGGAAGCAGGTGCTGATATAATGCTCATTGAGACCCAGCCTTCACTGAACGAGGCGCTGATAGCAGCATCCATATGCGAGGAGCTGGGCGCTGACTACTGGATCAGCTTTTCCTGCAGGGACGGATTTCGGATCAACGAGGGCGACATGATAAGGGACTGCGCAAAAGCGCTGTCTGAGAATCATCCTCATCTGAAGATGATAGGAGTCAACTGCAGCAAGCCCGAATACATCAGTAGCCTGGTGCACGAGATAAGGTCGGCTACGAACATTCCGGTCGGAGTGTATCCGAACAGCGGCCTGATATATGACGCTGTGAGCAAGACCTGGACTGAGCCCGAAGGAATGCTGGACTTCGAATCGTATGCGCTCGACTACATGAAGGCAGGGGCTGTCGCAGTCGGAGGATGCTGCACGACGGATGTTGATCATGTGAGGCAGACCGCAAGGGCCAGGGACAGATTCCTGTCGTCAGGCGGCAGAACAATCACCTATAAGGGATATTAAAGAGGAATAATTATGGAAAGACTTACGGAAATACTTTACGCAATAGACGATTTCATGTGGGGATCGTGGATGACTGTTCTGATACTGGCCACCGGCATCATACTGTCGATAGTGTTCAGATTCAGATACCAGCTTAAAATCGCATTTAACTTTAAAAACACATTTGCCAAGATGCTATCACCCGGTGAGGGCGAGGGCTCGGTATCCGGATTCAGGGCAGCCTGCACGGCACTGGCCAACACAGTGGGCACGGGTAACATAAGCGGAGTTGCCACGGCCATAGTAAGCGGCGGACCGGGAGCACTGGTCTGGATGTGGATATCCGCTTTTTTCGGCATGTCCACCAAGGCGTGCGAGATAATAATCGGTCAGCGCTACCGCGAGCATTACAAGGAATCCATGAATGAATATGTATGCGACAGGTCATTTGTACTCAAGAATGCATTCGGATGGAAAAAGGGAGCAGTGGTGCTCGCTGTATTTTGCTTCGTATTCGGAACGTGGACCTGCTGCGTGCAGACAGAGGCCGTGACGAGCTCCATGGGAGAGGCTTTCGGGCTTCCGAGCATCGTGACCGTAATCGGCATAGGCGTCACCTGCCTTGTAACCATCTGGGGCGGACTTAAGAGAATATCGAGTGTTATGTCCAAGGCGGTGCCTGTGATGGCGGTGCTGTACATACTGATGGGACTCGGCGTGATCATCATAAACTGGAAGTCGATTCCGTCGGTTGCCGCCCTTATCATCAAAAGTGCATTCAGCCCCGTGGCTGCGGCAGGCGGCTTTGCAGGCGCCACGGTGCGTGATGCGATACAGTACGGAGTTGCAAGGGGCATATACTCAAATGATGCGGGCACGGGATACGGCATGATAGCTCATGCATCCGCAAAGACGGACCACCCGGTCAGACAGTCCCTCTGGGGCTGGGGAGAGGTTTGCCTCGACACCTTTATCATCTGCGCGGTGACCGCATTTACGATTATCATGACGGGTTCGTACACGGTAAGCGACGCCACTTCGGGAGCACTTACGACGGTTGCCTTTACGATGGCCTACGGAAGCATAGGCGGCAAACTCACAGCAATCGCCATAACCGTGTTTGCCTGGACGACGATCATCGGCATGTACTATACCTGCGAGAAGTCGGTCAATTATGCGTTCGGTGACACGGAGAGAAACAGGAAGATGATGCCGGTTTACATGATCTACTACATGATCCCGTGCGTTATTTTCTACAATATCGAGGCGGATATACTCTGGGCATTTACGGATATACTGTCCGCTGTCTACGTGCTGATCACGATATTCATCATCACA
>CADAJM010000050.1:0-2323 GCA_902788245.1 uncultured Eubacteriales bacterium
AGAGTTTCACTGATGACAGTTCAAACACCAGAAAACAAGCTATTCTGGAATTCATAAATGAATCCGGATGTGACGCCGCAAGTGTGAGCGACAGGATATTCTCCACACTTAGTGATGCGGAACACGGTATAGAAGTTCTGGCAGTCGTAAAGATAAAAAGGTACGAAACAGAATACATAGAATCTATGCCCAAAGATACCAATATACTGGTGTGTGACAGAATCCAAGACCCGGGCAACATGGGAACCATGATCAGAACCGCAGTTGCCGCAGGATATGGCGCAGTACTCGCGCTTCCGGGTACGGTGGACATATATTCACCGAAAGTACTCAGGGCGACAGCGGGCATGGTATTCGAGATTCCCGTGATATATGCCGCATCAGAAGACGAACTCTATAAGATGACAGCTGACACGGGCAGGAGGCTTGCAGTGACGGTCCCGAGCGGAGGTATCGAGTACTACAGGGAAGACCTTAGCCAAGGGATTGCCCTCGTAATCGGAAACGAAGGACGAGGAGCCTCAAAGAGCATTATAGACAGGGCGGATGTGAGAGTGACCATCCCGATGAAAGGGAATATAGAATCGCTTAACGCAGCAGCAGCTGCAGCGATACTGATGTATGAGGCAGTGCGAGAATAATATTCTCCGCCTGCGCCTCTGATAGACATAACGGATAGGAGTAAATCATGGAAAAGAACAGAGCTGATGTAGTAATTTGCGGATCCAATTACCTGCTTTCGAGTGATAAGAGCGAAGAGAGGATCAAAGAGGTTGCAAAGTATGTCGACGAAGAACTGCGCGCAACCAGCAAAGCTCTCAATGTTAATCCGAATTTCAAGGCTGCCGTTCTCACGGCTCTCAACATAGCCGAGAAGATGATGGATAACACCGATATGACGCTCAAACTCCAGACTGAGAATTACCAACTTGATAACGACGTCAAGCACTACATTTCGATGTGGGAACAGGCTAAAAAACAGGTAACCGATCTCAAGGAAAAGATGTCTACCGAAGCAAGCAAACAGACACAGAGCTCGGAAGACTATAAAAAGCTGCAGGAAAAACTCGTAGAAATGGAAAATGCATATTTCGACCTGCAGATGGAGAACGTCAACCTCAAGAATGAAATCAAATCACTCAAAAGACTGAGCGCAGACGATGAATTCTAAAGTAAGAGAAATCCTCGAATTTAACAAGATAAAAGAACTTCTGTCTGAACAGGCGGGCTCTGAGCTCACCAGAAAGAGAATAGAGGCGATTGAGCCTCTTGGCTCAAGGCGCGCAGCAGAAGAAGCATTAACGGAAACTACTGAGGCGGTTTCCGTTATTCTATATAAGGGCAATATTCCGGTTGGAGAGATAGGAGATATCGACGGGATACTGTCTATGGCTTCGCGTGGCAGGATACTCAGCATGAGAGATCTGCTGCAGGTCAGAAACAGCATCACTGCGTCGAGGACGGTAAAAGCCTTCCTTACTTCTGACGACATGCCTGAAGGCCTCAGCATCATAGCGGAGATAAGTTCGCTTCTCGATCCTGCGATTAAACTCGAACAGGATATTTCATCTGCCATAATCACCGAAGATGAAATGGCGGACAATGCTTCGCCTGAACTTCGCAGAATCCGCAGGGATAAAAACAGCAAAAATGAACTCATCAAAGCCAGACTTCGCAAGATGATTTCAACTTCATCTGCCAAATCCCAGCTGCAGGAAGCCATAGTTACCATGCGTAACGGACGCTATGTAATTCCTGTAAAGAAAGAATATGTAAATCAATACCCGGGCATGGTGCACGACCAATCATCCACCGGGGCGACTCTGTTCATAGAGCCTCAGGCCGTAGTGACTTTAAATAACGAACTCAAACAGCTCGATATGGATGAGCAGGCGGAGATAACACGCATACTAGAGGCTTTCAGCGGGAGAGTTGCTGAAAATAAGGCGAGCCTTAAAAATGACCAGAAATTATTGACAGAGCTCGATTTCATAGGAGCCAAGGGTAGGCTTTCATGCATGATGGAGGGAATTGCCCCTGCTATCAACGATGAAGCATATATAGACATCAAGAGCGGAAGACACCCTCTGATAGACCCTGCCAAAGTAGTGCCTATCAATGTCGAGATAGGAAAGGGATTTAGCACCCTCCTCATAACCGGACCTAATACGGGAGGTAAAACCGTAACGCTCAAAACTATAGGGCTTTTGTGTCTGATGGCTCAGAGCGGCCTTCACATACCGGCTGACGAGAAAAGCTCGACTCCGTTTCTCAGAGAGATATATGCTGACATAGGAGACGAGCAGAGCATAGAGCAGAGCCT
>CADAJM010000050.1:2393-13428 GCA_902788245.1 uncultured Eubacteriales bacterium
ACTTTCTCGTCGCATATGAAAAACATAATAGAGATATTCGAAGATGCGGGAGAGAATTGCCTCGTGCTCCTCGATGAGCTCGGAGCGGGCACAGACCCTCTCGAGGGAGCTGCGCTCGGAATTGCGGAGCTCGAAAAACTAAAAGCAGCAGGCGCTCTGGTCGCAGCCACGACGCATTATACGGAGCTCAAGAAATACGCTCTTGAGGCCGAGGGCGTATCCAACGCATCTATGGAATTTGATGTGGAGACTCTCTCTCCGACATACAAACTCAGGATGGGACTTCCGGGCAAATCCAATGCTTTTGAGATCTCGCGCAAACTAGGGCTCACAGAGGAAGTAATTAAGAGGGCCGAAGAATTGCTCGGAAGCGAGCAGATGGAGTTTGAAAAAGCTGTCTCCAAAGTGGAGCAAGACCAAGCGGAGGCCGAAGCGGCGCTGATGGCTGCAGGCGAAGAAAAAGCAGTTGCCGACACCGCTCTTGATGCTGCAATGAAGGAACTCGAAAAGGCGAGAGCGGAGGCAGACAAGATAATAGAAGAGGCCAGAGGCAAGGCCAGGACCATGCTCAGAGATGCGCAGTCCACAATAGATGAGATAACCGAAGAACTCAGGGATATAAAGAACAGAGAGCCCGAGCGCGGCTTCGATGCGGGACATATATCGGGCGGAGCAGCCAAGGGAAGGCGCGAACTCAGGGAAGCCGAAAAGACGCTTGCTTCTGAGACCAAGGCAAAGAAACACGAGAGCGTTCAGACCGGAAAACCCGCCCAAGCCGAGGATTTAAAAATCGGCATGAGGATTAAGCATACCGGACTCGATCAGAACGGAGAAGTAGAGAGTTTGCCGGACCAGAAAGGCAATCTCACAATCAGGCTCGGCGCCATCAAAATGAATGCAAATGTCAGAGACCTCGTAATTGCGGAGTCCGCGCCGTCCGGTAATAAAGAGAAGATAAAGTCCAAATACGGCAATCTCAAGTTCAGCAAATCAAAGAGCATCAAGACTGAGATTAACCTGATAGGAAAGAACCTCGATGATGCCATCTATGAGATGAACAAATACATAGATGACGCTTATCTGGCCGGACTTCACAAAGTGAATATAATCCACGGAAGAGGCGCGGGGATATTGCAGAAAGGACTGAGGGAAGAACTCAGGAACAATAAACACGTCAAATCATTCAAAGCCGCATCATATAATGAAGGCGGAGAAGGCTGCACTGTTGTGGAACTTAATCAGCAGAGCAAATAGATATGGAACTTGATCGTATAATTTGGTAGAATTATCAATCGGAGCATAACAATGACTGATTTTAAAGATTTAATAGCAAACGAGATATTTGACGAGGCGCTCGGCCTCGAAATTGAAGAGATAAGGAACATGATTGAGATCCCTGCCGATGAGAGCATGGGAGATTACGCATTTCCTTGTTTCAGATTAGCCAAAACCCTGAGAAAAGCACCTCAGATGATAGCCGAGGACGTTGCGAAGAGCGCAGGCGGAAACCCTGCATTTTCCAAGGTAGAGAACGTAAATGCATACGTGAATTTCTTTATCGACAGGGCGTATTTCGCAGCCGATGTCATTAAAGAAGTTTCGGATAAAGGCGATTCCTACGGCAGATCGGATGTAGGTAATGGTAAGAAGGTTATCGTAGAATATTCTTCGCCTAATATCGCCAAACCGTTTCATATCGGACATATCAGAAGCACGGTAATCGGTAACGCTCTTTATAAACTCTATGATGCGACCGGTTATGATACCGTCAGGATCAACCACCTCGGCGACTACGGAACCCAGTTCGGTAAGATGATAGTCGCATACAGGAAATGGGGAAGCGAAGAGAAACTCGCAAGCGATCCTATCAAGACGCTTCTCGGTTATTATACGAGATTCCATGACGAAGCAAAGAAAGATCCGAGCCTCGATGACGAAGCCAGGGAGACTTTTGTAAGACTCGAGGCGGGAGAGACCGAGGAAGTCGAACTTTGGAAGAAATTCAGAGAACTCAGCCTGGCTGAATTCAGCCGCGTATACGATATGCTCGGCATAGAGTTTGATTCATATGCAGGCGAGAGCTTCTACTCGGATAAAATGCCGAGATTTATACAGGAACTCAAAGACAAAGGCCTTTTGGTCGAATCACAGGGTGCGCAGATAGTAGACCTCGAGGACTACGGACTCGGTGCAGCCATGATTACCAAGTCGGACGGTTCGAGCCTCTATGTTACAAGGGATATAGCCGCTGCCGTATACCGCAAAGAACACTATGATTTCTATAAATGCATATACGTCGTAGCATCCCAGCAGAACCTCCACTTCAAACAGTGGAAAAAAGTGCTGGAGCTGATGGGATATGAGTGGGAGAAGGACTGCGTCCACGTTCCGTTCGGACTGGTCAGCCTCTCAGACGGAGATGACGTCGTAATGATGTCCACGAGAGACGGTAAAGTCGTATTCCTCGAAGACGTTCTCAATACCGCAGTTGCCAAAACAGCGGAGATAATGCATGAGAAAAACGCCCAGGATGTGGATATAGACGAAGTATCCAAGGAAGTCGGCATAGGCGCGGTCATTTTCCAGGAACTTTCCAATAACAGGATTAAGGACTACGTGTTCTCTTGGGACAAAGTCCTGAACTTCGATGGTGAGACAGGCCCATATGTACAGTACACACACGCCAGAGCATCCAGCGTCCTCAGAAATGCAGACGCTGCGGACCTCGAGGCGATCGCAAAGGGAGACATAGATGCCGCTTATCTCTCCGGAGACAGCGCATACATGCTCGCAAAACTGATCTACAGAGTGCCTGAAATCGTAATTGAGGCGGCGGACAAATACGAGCCGTCCATACTCACCAGACACCTCGTAGACATAGCTCAGGCCTTTAACAAGTTCTACCACGATGAGCACATACTGGTAGATGATGTAAATGAAAAGAGAGCAAAACTCGCACTCGTTGCGGTATCAAAGACTGTAATAGCTAACTGCCTGGGACTCCTCGGAATAAAAGCTCCGGAGCGCATGTAAGCTTTTCTTCAGATCATACGGCGTTGCCGTAATGAAGAAAAGCTTGATCTCCGTCGGCGAGCTCCTCTGATAAAAAAGTTTGTAGCAGAGCTCCTTCGATAGGACTGATTTATGAGATTATTACTTACTACTATCAACACCAATAACAAGCGAAGTGATTTGGAACTGAGATATCTGTATTCGGTGCTCTGCGATGCACCGATAGAGCTTGAAATGCGCAGATACGGCAGATTCGAGACAAGTTCCGACATCTATGAGAGCATAATGCAGGGATATTACGATCTCGTATATCTCCATACCGACAGGGAGAATATCCATCAGATTGCCGCTGTTGCTCAGATGATCAAAAAAGCTTCTCCTGAAACCGGCGTCATGCTCGGAGGCATGGAAGTTTCATTTGAAACTCACGATTTCATGAGAGACAATCCATTCGTTGATTACGTAGTAAGAGGCGAAGGCGAGACGGTAATGTACAACTTCGTCAAAGGCGTACTTGAAATGAACTACCGTTTCGAGACCATGGCGGGCCTCGCCTACAGAACTCAGGATGGCATCGTGGTCAACCCTTTCGATGACCCGATAGAGATGAACGAACTGCCTTTCCCTTATGATAAAACGGAATCGGGCAGAGGAACTGTATATTACGAGTCCATGAGAGGAACTTCGGACAGATCCATTCACAGGCAGTATCTGCCGGATCCGAGGATCAGATCCCTCGGAATCAACAGAGTGTGCACGGAACTCCGCTATTTCCTCGCCAAAGACGTCGAGAAAGTCGTGTTCTTTGATCGCTGGTTCAATTTCAACAGCGAGAGAGCATACAGGATATTCGAATATATTATCAACAACGACAACGGAATCACTTCATTTGAGTTCAATGTAAACGGAGACAACCTGGACGACGAGACCATCAGACTTCTCGCCGATGCCAGAAAAGGTCAGATAAGACTGAATGTAGATATAGGCAGCACAAATGCCGAGGTTCTGGCTGCTATGGGCAGAAGAGAGAACGTATACCAGCTGATGTACAACGTCACCAAACTCATGAATGAAGGTAACGTAGACGTTGACATCATCATTGCTGCGGGACTTCCCTATGAGACGGATACTACATTTGCCCGTTCTTTCAACAAAGCATACGGACTTGCAAACGGCATGCCGCTTCATATAGAGCAACTCTATGCGGATAAGGGTACAACTCTCAGAAAACAAGCCGAGAGATACGGATATATACATTCGGACGTTGCTCCTTATGAGGTCATCTCAAGCGGACATATGTCATCAGCGCAGATACTCAGAGCCAAGAAAGTTTCTAAAGTCGTGGAGGCTTTCATCGGTGACGGCGGATTCGGAGAATCCATTCCGAGGATGCTCAACGACACCGGCGCAAGACCTTATGAACTCTTTAAGAGCCTGTCCGTGTTCATTACAGATGAAGGGCTTGAGAACAAAATGATGCGCAAGGAAGACCTTGCAAGGATACTCTATGCGTTCGCCGAGGGACTTTACAAAGAACTCAGCGATGCGGGTAAACTCGAAATGCTCGAAGACGTCATCAGGACGGACCTCGAGAATATGATAAGCGTTGACGAAATCAAAAGATTTGATAAACAGGGATGGACAATAAACAAGAAGACAGAATAAGCAAGTATTTAAGCGCAATTAATCACGATATGATGTTTGCAGAGCTCAGCAGCGACTACCTTGAGAGGATAGGGGCTGCTGAAATTCTGATGGGAATACCGGTTCCTATCAGGCAGGCGGACGAGGATAGTGACGGCGGCTCCGTAGATGCCAGGGAGATAGTATTTGACATGGCCAGGATTATCGGCGGAGACCCGATGTTTGTCTATGCGGACAAGTATCTTGACTTCATAAAGCACGCGGCAGGAGAACAGGCAGAACCAATGCTAGTGGCCGAAGGAGCAAGGTCTGCGGATGCCGGAAACTTCGAAGATGCATGTATGCTTCTCAGGGCTGCTCTCAGGATAGAACCGAAGTCATGCGCTGCGCTTTATCTCTACGGAAGAGCTTGCAAGGAATGTCAGGCGGAGGCTGAGGAGGATGAAGAGCGCGCCGCAATGTTTAAGGCAGAGGCCCTCGATACCTTCGAAATACTTACGATAATGCATCCTGAGTTTGCCATGGGATACTATTTCCTCGGATACGAATATCTCAACCTAGGACTTTATCTCAAGACCAAACTGACATGGCAGGATTTCCTCAAATATTCGTCAGGCACTGAGCTTGAAACTCAGGACATGGATGATGACATGCTGGCCGGCCTCAGAGATGAGATAGAGGGCAGGCTCGAGGAACTCGAAGAGCCTATAAAAATAGAAGAAGGATGCAACAAGATAATGAGCGGAGACTTTCAGGGCGGCAGAGAGATACTCGAGCCGTTCTGCGAGACGGGCTACAAGGATTGGTGGCCGCTGTGGCATTATCTCGGAAGTGCTGAGGTTGCTCTCGGGCACAGAGAGCGTGCCGAGGAGTGTTTCAAGGAAGTGCTCAGGCTGTCTCCTAGCAACACTGACGCGATGGAAGAACTTGCGGCTATTTATGCGCTCTCGGGAGACGAGGAGAAAGCTGCCAAGTATCGCAACAAAATAAAGATAGTAAGGAGTAATCTGGAGTCCGAAAGGGAAGATCAATAAGTCTGCAAAGCCTTAAAAACACTAAATTTCCTTGTTGACTTCTAAAGTTATATCCGCTATACTAACAAAGTCGCAATAAGCGATTGCGCCTCGATAGCTCAATGGTAGAGCACCCGGCTGTTAACCGGTAGGTTGTAGGTTCGAGTCCTACTCGAGGCGCCATTTATAACTTTAATGCGCCGGAGTGGTGGAATTGGTAGACACAAGGGACTTAAAATCCCTCGAAGGCGACTTCGTACCGGTTCGAGTCCGGTCTCCGGTACCACTTCGAAAACAGAATATTGATGACGCGGGGTAGAGCAGTTGGTAGCTCGTCGGGCTCATAACCCGGAGGTCGGGAGTTCAAGTCTCCCCCCCGCAACCATGTAAGCCCCCGAGATTTTAACAGTTTCAGGGGCTTTTTCGGTGGTTCGATTTTCAATTTAGTGGTTCGATATTTCTTTTTAGCGTTAATGCATTGATGTATTCGGCATTTCGGACTTCTTCACGCTTACGGTTATAGACATAGTTTTTCCAAGTTGTTTCGACGCTTTCATGGCCAGCCCATTCTGCGACTGTATGCACATTTACACCTTCATCGATTAATGTTGATATCCATGTTCTTCTACAGGTATGTATGTTTCGTTCTATAAGTCCCACTTCTTTACAATATTTTGGCATGTATTTTTCAATAGCCTTATAAGTAGAAATGGGTGAGCCATTGGTGCAGAAAACAAAATCAAGAGGTAGTCCCTTCTTAATTCGCATCTGCTTGATAGCAGTAAGAACCTTAATCGCTTCAGGGTGTAGAGGCAATGACCTAGGCTTTCCGCCTTTAGTACGATTAACAATTTCACCTGTTAAGCTATCTACCATTCTTTGGACATGAAGTTTATCACCGTCAATGTCTGACCATTTAAGGACAGCCAATTCACAATCTCGCAAACCTTCATAAAAGTCAAAGACAATGGCAAGAGGCAGAAACAACTGCACTTTATGTCTGCCTTGAGAATAAGTTTCCCATAAATGGTCTTCAAAAATTGCTTGCTCGTCTTCAAAGAATATCATTTCTCCATCAGGCTTACGCTCTTTGAAATATAGCTTTTTGCTTTTTATAATTTTGACTTCCTTAAACGGGTTGCTCTTGATGTACTTCTTTTCCGTTGCATAATCCAGCATTTGGTTAATAATGGCAGAGAAATCACCGTAGGTGTGTTTTGTCATATGCCACTTTTTAATCATTCTGTGTGCCCACTTTTCCAATATTAACTTGTCAAGGTCGGTTAGAGGCATTTCGATTATCTCCGAGTTCTCATAGAAGCGTTTCCAGTTGCCTTTTACCTTTTTTATGGACTGGCTTTTTACAAGTTCGCTTTTGTATTCCAGCCATTCGGCATATATGCCTTTTAAGGTAAGTTCAGATGGCTGTTCTTCATAGTATTTACAGAGATAAGCTTCGAGAGCCTCTTTAGTGTTGCGTTCGACTTTCCTTCGCCCTTTGGGCTTGGTGTCGTCTGGTACAAAAGTCCTCCAACATTTGGCGTTTTCTGCGTACCATATTTTGTGAGAATGTTTCTCACGCAGGATAGTTTCAGTTCTGTTCTTTTTCACGGCATTTATGACACCGCTTTCAGTTATCATGCCACTCGCTATAAGTGCCTTCAAAGCGTCCTCAGCGAAACCACCCATATTTTTATTAAATGAACTGTACATCTTTGTATTTGTGCATATTTGCATATTTGTAATCTCCTTTCAAAGATCACAAAGATGTATTTATTTAGTTCGCAAAAATTCTACCACAGAATCGTTTTTTGTTAAGAGGCCTACGAATAAGACGGAAGGAAAACAAGTTCTTGCATTGTTGTGTGTGAAATGGTTATAATTGGCATAGAAAAAGAGCTACCGATAGACGGTCAGCCCGAAATAATGATCAGCAATAGCCGCCACTTATTCACAAGCTTCAAGGGCGGCTATTTCTGCGTTTTGTTATTATCTTTGCTCCCGATGGCGTATCCGAGACCAAAAGCTGTCAGTACAAGACTGACAACAGCCATTAGTCCTTCAAGCGTCAGCATTGGCTTAGCCCTCCTTTCCGTATATTCCCTCAAAGGGTTTCTATGTAATCGGAGGGTCGCAGTCCCTCCGTAGAGGGCCAACCGCCTACCGTGTATGGTAGCTCTGATAGGAATACTATCATAAGTTGCACAAATCGTTAAGAGATATTTATAGCCAAAAACTTGCAAAAAACGAGTTTGGCATTTGATTAGGATTGTTATTCATGATATAAAGTAATTAGAGAAAATCTGGAAAGAGGAACGCAGTCGGAACACCATGACTGCTTTTTTTATGCCTGCTTATCGCTCGGAAGACAGATGGGCATTTTTATTTGGTGAAATCAAAGTTTAAGAAAGGAAAGAATATGAGAATTAGTGATTTAACAATAAACAATTCATGTTTCGGGAAGGATAAGATACTGGTGGATATTAGACCATACTACAACTATGGAAGCAGTAGCAAAGAAATAGAAGGCTATAAGTATAAAGTAGTTCTTCCTGTTCTTAAAATGGAGCCTCTTGATGTGAAGATTCCAGGTGCAAAACTTCTTGAATTGAAAGAAGGAGAGTTTCCTTCAGTAGAGTTTGAAGGGCTCGAAGCAAGAATATATGTCATTGAAGGTAAAGGTTTAGTGTCTGCATCTGCAACAGGCATGAGAGTGCTTGGAAATCAGCACAAAGCATAGAAACGACCGTTGAGACACCGCCGCATTCCGCAGTCCGAGCTGCGGAGATTGGCGGAGTTTCATGAGGTCGCAACCGTGCCACCGTACTATTACGGTGGCACGGTGTGTAGTTGTAGTCAAGAATGATATGGCTTGAAAAACAACGCATGCACATCAGGAAGATAATATGACTACAAACTAAGTGCCGCTAACTACAAATCATAAAAAGGAAAAAATAAATATGAACAATACAAAAAAAGATGAATTGTTATGCTGGGCAGTTGAAGACCCAAATCTGCTGAAAGAAAATGCAGATGAGAGCAAACAACATAGACGCTTCTTCATTACACAATTGAATCCGCAAGAATACGGCTTGGAAGACCCTGACACACTGAAGCGAAAAATAGAGAATGAGACTAAATGCAAATATGCCTGTTTCTGTTATGAGGACGCACCCTCAACAGGGACAAGGCATTTTCATTTATACATAGAATACTTTGACGGAAGGAAGTTCAAAACGCTTCACAACCTGTTTCCTCATGCCCATATACAGGTAGCACGAGGAGACATTTTAGATATAAGAGATTATATTTCAAAAACTGGAAAGTATTCGGATACAGATGCCTCAAAACATAATGACCGCCTCACATTCAGGGAAATAGGCTCAACTGATAACGCACAGCGACGCAGAACGAAAAGCAGAAATGAAAACATAATGACTGACCTAAGAAAAGGGCGAAGTCCGATTGAGATACTAGATGAGAACCCTGAACTAATCTTTAAGAATAGGCAGATTTCCGATCTTGCCCAAATGCTACGCTTTGACCAAGTCCCACATTTTAGGAATGTGGAGACAATATATGTTAGCGGTGATACTGGTGTTGGAAAAACAAGAATGGTATATGAAGAGAACGATGATAAGGACATTTGCAGAATTACCAGTTATCCGACAAAAGGAGATTTGAAGTTTGACGCATATACAGGACAAAAAGTTCTAGTATTTGAAGAGTTTCGCTCTCAGGTTGATATAAGTTCTATGCTTAATTATCTCGATAATTACAAAGTGTGGCTTCCTGCCCGATATTTCGACCGTGTGAGCATATATAACAAAGTTTATATAACAAGCAACTGGTCTTTGAATGAGCAGTACAAAGCAATACAGGAAGCATATCCATTGACATGGAAAGCCTTCATAAGGCGAATTGATAAAGTGCGGATATTTTCAGACAGAAATGAATACACAGAGTTCAAAGTTCATTTAGATCGGGATATGCGTCTTGTATATGAAGCAATTGGATCATGTGAAATGAGGCATTAGTATGCAACGATATAACGATTACAAGTTTCCGGCTCTAAAAAGGGCAAGGATAGAACGAATAGTCAGAACCATAGAGCGTGGCAGGTCTAAAGCCACAAGCACTCCAAACCGAAGATTTGCTTTTATAGTATTGTTTCTTATTTTGATATCTGCGTTGTTTTCAATCTCTATTGCAAGTTTGCCAACATTACTTTTTCCATTAACTATAATTGCAGATATCATTCTATCAATACTTGTTATTTCTGTAGGTCTATATCACATTGGAAGACCAATGGAGTATAGAAGAATAGAAGAGGCATTTATAAGGCTTGGGTATGTAGATGCTTTAGGCTTGCCACCTGAGGTTTTGGACAAGAGAAACAATACTCAGAATTATGAACTTTATTTGATAAACTGCGGAAAGTCTCTAACAGAATGGCAGGATAACAGAGCAAATATAGAAACAGCACTTGGAGTAGTGATTTCAAAAATTCACCTGATAAGAGGCGAACGATATGTAAAACTTATCTGCGTTCCATCACAAATGGCATTTAAGGAAGTTGATGAAAAAGACATCATGACCGAGGGCCTGAAATTGAATATAGGTTATAAAGCGGAAGGAGTCGAAGTAATTGATCTGAATCGAACAGCACACATTCTGATAGGTGGAGCGACAGGCTCGGGGAAAACTGTCTTACTACGGACAATTCTTCTTATGTTAATTCATCGTGGCTGTGATGTTATAATCTGCGACTTTAAAGGTGGAATAGATTTCCCTGAACCGATATGGAAAAGGTCTAAACTAATAACAACTTATACTGAGGTTATAGATAGTCTTGAAAAGACAGTTTATAAACTCGAAGACAGAAAAAGAGCATTTTTACTATACGGAGTAAAAAACATTGAAGAATACAATATGCGAAATGATACAGAATGCATTCCGCATATCGCAATAGCAACTGATGAAGTAGCGGAGATGCTGGATAGAACAGGAAGAAAAGAAGATAAAGTAAAGATAGATAGAATAACTGAACTTCTTTCAACAATAGCAAGGCTCGGAAGGGCTTATGGAATACATCTTATAATGGCAACCCAAAGGCCTGACGCAAATGTTATTCCTGGACAGATAAAAAATAACATGACCTACAAAGCGTGTGGTCATGCAGATAAAGTGCTATCTCAAATAGTCATAGATAGCACAGATGCTTCCGAAATACCGCCAGATATTCCAGGTAGATTTATAACCGATACAGGGGAGGAGTTTCAGGCAATAATGCTAAGTGAAGAATGGTATAGAAGAAGTTAAGTGATTTTGAATAAAACAGAGACATCAACATCAAATATTTTAGC
>CADAJM010000051.1 GCA_902788245.1 uncultured Eubacteriales bacterium
AGTCGATATTCCAACTGTCGTTTCTTTGATAACCGGGATTGTGTGCATAGTTGAGGCGACAAAAGAAACAGAAGTCACAAACAGACCGGTGTACTTCCTCCGCCTCGCCTCTGCAACTGCAGAATCAGTTATAGTTGCCGTGGTAATAGTCGGGCTGACGCCGCTCGTGCCGGATATTCCGGATATCAGTTCGTACCCGGGTGTTATGATGCACATTGTAGTTCCTACTATGACAGTCCTGAGCTTCCTCTTGAACGATTCACCGATAGGGAGATTTAAACCGGAAGATCCGGCGAAGGGAACATTGTTTCTTGCAGTATATGCTGTTCTGATGACGACACTCTACGGAACGGGAACGATTCCGAGCGAGAGGGCACCATATTCATTCCTGGATTTTGATAATACATCCATAGGATTTAAGGTTGTATGTTTGGTAGTAATATTCGCAGTGGGATATGCCGTATCCTGGCTTCATATGAAGCTGAACATGAAGCTGTCGTGGATATGGTTTGGAGATATAGAGAGGTTTAAAAGGAAAGGCTAAATATGTTTACATGGAGACATCTGCTATGGCTTGTGATATGCGCGGGTTTGGTATGTGCGACAGTTCGCGCGTACAATAAAAAAAGACCCGGCGTGGAAAGCGTTCTTACGACCGCTCTTATTGTTGCAGTGCTCTCGGAAATAGCTAAGATGGTCAGCGTCATAGAGCTGGTGCCATCGCAGAACGGGGAACTCATGCTGCCGTACCTTCCGCTGAACCACTTGCCGTTGCATTTTTGCTCGATACAGATAATATTGATTGCCATTGCAAGATTCATGAAAAACGAAAAGCGTCGCGAGGCTCTGCTCGCCTTTATGGCACCGACCTGTGTGATAGGCGGATTGCTGGCGCTTCTTATGCCTTCAATATTCACGACTACGATATCTGCAGAGCAGGCGTTTACAAGTTTGGTTTCCTATCAGTTTTTCATCTTCCACTCCATGATAATCGCGCTCGGGCTCATCATAACGCGCTCGGGAGAGGTGGACTGGAGCATGAAGCATTTCAGGACTACAACCTTGCTTGTATACTTGCTTGGTTTCGTGTCAATCTATCTGAACTCCATGCTTGCAAGCCCGACATATATAGACGGCAAACTAGTCAGCGTTGATTTTTGGACGAACTTTTTCTTTTCTTACCAGAATCCTCTGGGCATACGTATAACTCAGCTGTGGCAATGGTATCTGTACCTGCTGATCATAGCGGTATTGGCGACTATAACTCTGTACCTGTTCCACTTGCCACTTATCAGAGGGAAGAAACGCCCTGAGGGATAATCCCGCGGGGATTCTCATCTGCAAAATTGACCATGCGAGGATATTATCGAGTAATATCAGATTAAACTACAAGTTGAATTTACAAATCATTGACATATGTGATATATTCACTGCGGGAAAAGGCCGCGCGGCGGCGCGAACGCAATGCGCAACCCGATACAAGTAATTTAGTAAGAAAGAGGAAACCAAAAACAAATGTTATTTGCATCATCATGGAGACATGAAATAAAGAATTACGGAACAAAACCGCAGGATATCCGCCTGATGGGTAGCTTCGTGTGCAAATATGAGACAAGTGATAGGAGTGTTCGGCATGTAAAGAATTAGCTGAACGCAGGAAATTATCGAATTCACAACCGCTTGTCTCACAAAGAGATGAGCGGTTTTTTTAAACGGAGGAATGAAAAATGTTTGAGATCAAGGGTATGGTGGCGACAGCAATCTGCTTTGCAAAGGTCGCAGAAGAGGAAGCCATCAGCCAGGTAAAGAGAATGTGCGATACAGAGATGACTCGCGGCAGCCAGATCAGAATCATGCCGGATGTGCATGCCGGTAAAGGCTGCACCATAGGCACAACCATGACAATCACAGATAAGGCCGTGCCTAATGTAGTCGGTGTGGATATCGGCTGCGGTATGTACACAGTAAAACTCGGGCAAGTGGATATAGATTTCGAGAAGCTGGATGAGGCTTGCCACATCATCCCATCAGGTTTCGATACATGGGATAGCGTGAAGTGGCCGTTCGACCTCACAGAGCTGAGATGCTACAGAGAGCTTACAAGACCTAAGAGACTGAATAAGTCAATGGGCACACTCGGCGGAGGCAACCACTTCATCGAGATCGATGTAGCCTCAGACGGCACGAAGTATCTTGTAATCCACTCAGGTTCGAGAAACCTCGGTAAGCAGGTTGCCGAGTACTATCAGCAGCTTGCCATTGACCTGAATCACGGTAAGGAAGAGTACTTCGCAAAGCGTGATCAGATTATCGAGGAGTACAAAGCTACAGGCAGAAAGAAGGAGATACAGTCAGCGATCAAGGCTCTCAAATGGGAGAAGAAGGATGCGACAGTACCTGACGATCTTTGCTACCTGTACGGCACATACCTCGATGACTACCTGCATGATGTAGAGATTTGCCAGAGGTTTGCCAGAGAGAACCGCGAGAGAATGGCGGAAGTCATCCTAGAGCACACAGGGCTTGAGGCGCTGGAGGCATTCCACACAATTCACAACTACATCGATACAGACGAGATGATTCTCAGAAAGGGAGCTATTGCCGCACACGAAGGTGAGCTGGTATTAATCCCAATCAACATGAGGGACGGATCTGTTATCGCTTACGGCAAAGGTAATCCTGACTGGAACTACTCAGCACCACACGGCGCGGGAAGAATTATGTCAAGGACCAGAGCCAGAGATGTGATTGACATGGAAGACTACAGACAGTCAATGGAGGGTATTTACACGACATCAGTGAATCCCTCCACATTGGACGAGGCGCCGATGGCTTACAAGTCACTCGAAGACATCATAGATGTAATCGAGGAATCAGTAGACGTTATAGAAGTTTTAAAGCCAATTTTCAATTATAAGGCCAGCTAGGTCGGATCTCCTCCGGCCGATGCTTGGCCGGAACAGGAGAGTAAATGAAATGAACGTGAACGTGGTCGGTGTGGTCAGAGTACCGGTAATCGACCTTAAAGCAACAGGACAGAACATCAAGAGAATAAGACAGGCATCCGGAGTCTCTGTAAGAGACCTTCAGATGATCCTCGGATTCACTAATCCGCAGGCGATCTACAAGTGGCAGAATGGTGACAGCATGCCATCACTCGACAACCTTGTAATCCTTGCGTCTGTACTCGGAGTTTCTATGGACGACATCATAGTCTTTGAGAACTCCGAGGACGGAGATGTGACTTTTGATGGCTCATCAATAGTAGGCATAAGTGTGCAGTGGTGACTACTGCTGCACACTGGCACCCCGGCTCGTAGTGAGCCGATATGGGTGGCATTGGCGCAAAGGCAGCGCTCCAGTCTTCCAAACTGGTGGAGTGGGTTCGAATCCTACACCATCCGCCAATATGCTCCATTAGCCCAATCTGGTAGAGGCGTCTGGTTTAGGCCCAGTTCAGTGCAGGTTCGAGTCCTGTGTGGAGCACCATTATATCTCGTTCGTTCAAAGCATAGGACGCGGAGCTACGGACTCCGAGATGTGGGTTGGATTCCTACACGAGATACCAATATGATTCTCTCGTCTAATTGGTAAGATACCGGACTTTTAATCCGGCAGGTGCGAGTTCGAGTCTCGCGGGGATCACCAATCGCTCCTGTATCCCAACAGGTAGAGGAAGCGGTCTTAAAAACCGTAAAGTGCAGGTTCGAATCCAGCCAGGAGCACCAATAATGCGGAGTAGTAGCAGTGGTTAGCTCGCCAGCCTCATAAGCTGAAGGTCGTGGGTTCGAATCCCACCTCCGCAACCATTTTTAAACTACAAGGTGAATAGGCAGAGCATCCCGGCTGTGATATATTCATTGCGTTCAAAGGGCTCAAAGAAAGGAATTAACAATGACACGCAGACAATTATTCTCACAGATCTCTATATGTGAACACGATAGACAGATTAGCATCTGGGAGAATTGTGATGCCCGCAATAATCAGACAAGTATAGGAGGAGTGAAAAGGTAGGTAGGAACTCTTCACACGTATAACGAAAGATAATCCGCTTGTCTCATGCAGGGATAAGCGGATTTTTATATACGGTCTCTTGGCTCAATTGGCAGAGCGGCGCCCTGTTAAGGCGAAGGTTGCAGGTTCGAGTCCTGCAGGGACCGCCAAATGGTCTCATCTTCTAACGGCTAGGAAACGGGGTTTTCATCCCCGTAATGGAGGGTTCGACTCCCCCTGAGATCACCATCTGCATCCCGTTAGTTCAACGGATAGAACAGCGGTCTTCTAAACCGCGGATGAGAGTTCAATTCTCTCGCGGGATACCACAATAAGGTCTATTAGTATAACGGCTATTATACCGGCTTGTCAGGCCGAAGAGCCGGGTTCGATTCCCGGATAGACCGCCATATGCCTCGGTAGTTCAATGGCAGAACAACGGTCTCCAAAACCGCAGATGTGAGTTCGACTCTTTCCCGAGGTGCCAAATTCTAAGAAAGGAGGAAGGACAAAATGTGGAATTCACAAACATACGGAAAACTTAATCTTTGCGATATACCTGAAAAGATGATGGATTTCTATGATCATTGACTTTTAGGGTGCAAAATGTCATTATTGACATAAAATGCACCCTAAAAGGAGGTTGTCGTGGATTTCAATGAAATACAGAAACTGTTAAATGAGCAGGCTGAGTGTAGAGCGAAAATAAAACTAATCCCATTTGATGGCAGTATTGAAGTAAAGGAGATAAGCGGTGAAAAATACCTCTACGCAAGAAAGAGAGAAGGTGGAAAGAACACGTCGACCTATATAGATGTATATAGTGACGAACGTTTTGAGACATTAACAAGACAGGCTGTAGAACTGAGATCTTTGAAGAAGGATCTTCGCAGGATTGAAAAAAAGCTTGCAGAACTAGGCTATGCAGAGGAAGATCTGTCGCCGAGAGTTTTACTCAACATTGATTTTGCCCGTGCCAATGTGAAGACCCTTATATATGATCAAGCTGTACTGGAAGGAATCTCTACTACTTTTCCACAAACAGATGCCATTTTGGAAAATGGGGTAGTCAACGGAGTAAGAGCTCAAGATGTGCAGAAAATCCTGAATCTGAAACATGCGTGGGAGTTTATTCTGGATAAAGATGTGTTACTTTCCGAAACGAACTATTATGTCTTAGCTCACATTGCCGGGATGGTCAACGAGGGATTCTACACAAATGGAGGAACAATAAGAGGCGTTCCGGTGACTATTGGAGGGACGTCCTATGTTCCCCCGATTCCTTTGGAAGTTGATGTGAAAGAAACAATCAGAGATATCCTGCAGTCGAAAGATGATGAAGTTGAAAAGGCAATCAGACTGTGCCTGTACTGCATGAAGACACAAGTTTTCATTGATGGAAACAAGCGAGCGTCAATTATTTTCGCCAATCGTTATATGATACAAAAGGGCAAGGGCCTCCTTGTTGTTCCGGAAGCCAAGGTTGAAGACTTCAAGAAACTTCTAGTCGCCTATTATGAAGGAAAGGATGAAGACAAGATAACACGTTTCTTTATGGATGAATGCTGGAGAAAGTTTTAGGGTGCATATACGGTCAAATGGTACAAGAATGCACCCTAAAATAGTTGAATCGACTTGCGTGGTGCAAGTCGTTTTTTAACTTGCAAATAACTCGAATTTAACCAGTGGACAAATAAATACCAACGGAGAGCAGACCGAACAATCTTGACAACTCAATTTTAGTCTCCTTTTCTTTGGTGGATTAGATTTCTTGTATATTGCATCTCGTTTAATCGAGAATTCTGCCGTCTCTTGAGATGGTGACTACCTGCCAAGGGATGAATTTGCCACTAGTCTGTAGTGCGTTCTTAGCTGCTGTCTCGAGCCCGCCGCAGCAAGGAACTTCCATGCGCACGATAGTTACATCCTTGATATCATTATTCGCTATGATGGCTGTAAGCTTTTCCGAATAGTCGACTGCATCGAGCTTAGGACAGCCGATTATAGTGGTGCGGCCTTTCATGAAGTCCTCGTGCATATTTGCATATGCGTACGCGGTGCAGTCTGCTGCGATCAGCAGCTTTGCGCCGTCAAAGAACGGTGCCTCAGTAGGAACGAGCTTGATCTGGCAAGGCCACTGAGCGAGGCGTGCTGTTGCTCTTGTAGGGGCCGCCTCTTGTGTATGAGCTGCCAGCGCCTCGCTCGCAGCGCCCGGGCATCCTGAGGTATTCGCACTCTGCATCTGCATGGCACGTGAGCCCGGGCATCCGCCCTGATGGGCGGAGTGGCCTTGCTCCTTCTGCTTCGCGACCATCATTTTTCTTCTTTCGTTTTCGTCTTCGATCTGCATAATCTCTTCAAATGTCATATTCTTCACCTGGTTTCTGTGCTCTTCCTGAGTTCTCTTTACAGCCGCATCATCATATGCAGGGGCTTCTCTCTCCTCAAACGTGATGGCGCCTGTCGGACATGAAGGCAGGCAGTCTCCGAGTCCGTCACAATAGTTTTCTCTTACGAGCTTGGCTTTGCCATCGATAATGTCGATTGCTCCTTCGTGGCATGCTGTGGCGCATAGTCCGCATCCGTTACATTTTTCTTCGTCAATCTTTATAATCTTTCTTTTCATTTTTGAATCCTCCGTTTTTCGTAATCGGTATTCGCTTGTCTTTACACTGACATTCTAGTAATATTTGGAATGAAAGTACGTGGTTATTACCACCAAATGAAATATATTTTGAGGACTGCAAATATGGATGTAAACAAGGTTCGAAACACGGTAATCTTCAATGGCATGACGGACGGTGAAATAGAGGCTGCCCTAAAGGGGCTCAAGGCTTCTGAGAAAAAGTATGAAAAGGGAGAAGCTATCTTCTTGGCAGGAGATACAACAAGTAGAATGGGGCTTGTTCTGTCCGGCAGCGTTACCATAGAGAGCAATGATGTCTGGGGCAACAGAATGATTTTAAGTCACGTGGAAGAAGGCGGCTTTTTTGCAGAGACATACGGACTGCTCGGAGATGAGATAATGCTCGTTGATGTTATAGCCAACGAGGACTCTGAGATACTGTTTCTGACCGTAAAGAATCTCACGTCCAAGGTGTCTGACGAGGGGACTTGGGTCATTAAAGCAGTCTCAAACCTACTTTCGATTTCAGCACAGAAAAACCTGATGCTGTCCGGGCGGAGCTTTCATACTTCACCGAAAACCATACGCGACAGAGTTATGTCCTATCTGAACAGCCTGTACATAAAGCAAAAGAGCAGGGAGATAGTGATACCTTTCGATAGGCAGCAGCTCGCAGACTATCTGAATGTAGAGAGAACAGCCCTTTCAAAGGAGCTCGGGAAGATGCGAGACGACGGTCTGATATCTTTCAAAAAGAACAGATTCACAATAGAAGAAACATAATGTATCTAAATAAATATGCGCGAGAGCAGTGACATACAGTTCCTGCTCTTTTTTATTTGGAAGAAAGGAGGAGCCAGTGGCAGATATAAAGACAAGAGAAATAAATGAGGGAAGCTTGAATAGTGATGCTATGCAAAAGTTTGTTGCTTATAACGGAACTATCGGGTCTGAAACCTAAAAAACAGTACAAATTGTCGTATATTGTCGTATATCTGTCGTCAAAACAGAATGCAAAAGCCCTGCAACGCAGTTGTTCCAGGGTGTTCAGCGGTCATCGACCATGGTGCGCCCTAGTCGATATAAAACGCTGAAAGCCAATGATTTCAAGGGTTACATGAAATTGCCGGAAATTGAAAAATGTCAGAATGGTTGAGCTGAGATCTTTCAGAGCTGAGAATTGCTTATAGACTGTCGTAATAGTCTCCTCGTCGCGAAAAAATGGCGGGGAGTTTCCCACGCCGATTAGGTTGAACCCAGGCCTTTCGGCCGGTTCAAATACTACATAAATTGTAGCAAACAATAGTGTAAAGCCAACGAAAAAGCGTAGAACTCTACAGTTTTTCAGATTATCTGTTTGCGCCCTTCGTGACAGTAGGGACTCGCTGCCCTCATGAAGGAAGCCGGCCTCGAGCCTTCGACGAGCGAAGCCTACCGCACCATCCAGGGCGGTGGTGCCCGCATCAACGGCACTCAGATCACCGACAAGAGATATGCGTTCACCGAGGCCGACTTCGAAAACGGCGAACTCGTCCTCAAAAAAGGCAAGAAAAAACACATGAAAATCACCATGAAATAGGCAGATGATCAATAGGAAGCGATGGCGTTCTTGATTATGAGCTCCTCGCTTCCTTTTTTTAGTTCAAAAATTCTGGAGATTCCTTCCGCATACGAATCATCCATGCCCGAAGCTATCCAGTCCACTATGATACCGAAGCATGCGCATTTGTGATATCTGATAAAGAGCTCCCTGTCCTTGTCCGAAATCGGGATGTCGGGGAATGCGGTGTCGGCATATTTGGAGATTACATAATCGCAGATTCTCCAAAGTGAAGAAATATAAGTCTCGCGGCTTGCGGAGTAGTAGATATGATGAATGGCTCTCTTATGTTCGTTGGCAAGTCGCATGGCGGCTCCGAGGCACTCTTCGACAGAGCTGAAACTCGGATACTGAGCCACGATGTTATCGAATTCGCCCTGACATAATTTCTCAAGCAAATCGGGCACATCATCATAATGATAATAAAAGGTGTTGCGGTTGATGCCGCATCTGTCCGAAATATCCTTAACACTGATCTTCGAAAGCGGCCTATCGTTCAGCTCCGCGAGAAAGGCATCCTGTATGGCGCGCTCTGTAATCTTACTGTTCGACATAACTAATCCTCCTCAGACAATTCTAACCCATTTGCATGCGAAAGTCAGACAATTTTGCGGATTTGCCCAAAAATGCGACAGGCTTTTCAAACTGCCCATTCAAGTCTGCTGCGCTTAGGCTTAACATATCTATGGTTGAAAACTGAGGAGAAAGGGATAAAAAATGGATTTCGGTTCTAAAGTAGTGAAGCACAGAAAAGCGATATTTTTGGCATCGCTTATTCTATTGATTCCGTCGATTATCGGAATGATAGCGACGAGGATCAATTACGATATGCTTTATTATCTGCCTGACGATATCGAGACCGTGCAGGGACAGAACGTCCTGCTCGATGAATTCGGCAAAGGCGGATTCTCCATGGTTATAGTGGAGAATATGAAAACGGATGAGGTGTCGGCACTTGCAAAGGACATCGAGGCCGTAGACAACGTAGACACGGTAATAAATCTGGAACAATTGATAGACCCATCGGTACCCAAGGAGATGCTCCCGGATGTAGTGCAGCAGAGCATAAGCAATCCGGACGCGTCCATGCTGGTGGTATTTTTTGATTCTTCGACTTCATCGGAGGAGACGCTCAACGCCGTGGAGACCATACGAGGCATATTGACCAAAGACGCGTACATATCCGGCATGAGTTCCCTCGTGCTGGACCTCAAAAAATTGTGCGAGAGGGAAGAGGTTAAATACGTGGGCGTGGCTGTAGTGCTCTCGCTTGCTGCGATGATGGTGCTGCTCGACTCATATGCCGCGCCGCTGCTTTTCCTGCTGAGCATAGGAATAGCCATACTCTACAACATGGGCAGCAACATAGTTTTCGGAGAGATATCATTCATCACCATGGCTATAGCCGCAGTGCTGCAGCTTGCCGTCACGATGGATTATTCGATATTCCTCTGGCACAGATATACCGAGAGGCTCGATGCCCGCGGGGAATTAAAAGACGAGGAGCAGGAGAGAGAGTTCGAAAATGAAGCCATGGCACAAGCCATAAACGATACTCTGACTTCAGTCACGGGAAGCTCTATCACGACCATCGCGGGCTTTCTTGCGCTCTGCTTTATGACCTACACAATGGGTAAAGACCTAGGCATAGTAATGGCCAAGGGAGTCGTCTTCGGCGTCGTGGCAAGCGTAACGGTGCTGCCTGTCATGATACTTAGATTCACGAAGCTGCTCAGAAGGACGCGACACAGATCACTGATACCGAACATGAGCGGACTTGCCAGACATCTTACGAGTCGCTACATGATATACATTCTGATCTTCGTCATCCTGATCGCGCCGGCAGTGCATTTCTACAACAAACAAAATGTCGTATATGACTTTGCCAAAATGTTTGCCAGCAACGCGGAGAATATGGATGAAGAGGACATAGGCTTTCTTATAGCCAACAACAAACTCCAGGAGGACTTCGACATAGGAACTTCGCACATCATAATCGCGGATGCGGACCTTAAGGCCAAGGACGGACGTGCCATGTGCGAGGAAATCGAAAAGCTGGACGGAGTCAAGAGCGTGGTGGGCCTCGATGCTATCATGGGCACCTCGATTCCGAAGGAGATGCTGCCTGATGAGCTTGGAGGCGCGCTGCTCGGAGACAAACACCAGATGATACTCGTTAACTCTTCCTACAAAGTTTCCACGGATGAGTGCAACGAACAGATAGATAAGATCAACGAAATAATAAACGAATATGACGAGGGCGCGACCCTGATAGGAGAAGGCCCGGCCACCAAGGACCTCATCGAAATCACGAATAAGGATTTCCAGGTGGTCAGCGCGATATCCATAGCAATGGTTTTCGTGATCATATTATTCGTGCTCAAATCCGTCTCGCTTCCGTTCATACTTGTGGCGGCCATAGAGTTTGCCATCATAGTGAACCTCGGCATATCGGGCTTTACGGG
>CADAJM010000052.1 GCA_902788245.1 uncultured Eubacteriales bacterium
GAGGTTCCACCTGTTCCCATCCCGAACACAGTAGTTAAGCTCCTTAGCGCCGATGATACTTGGGGGGTGACCCCCTGGGAAATTAGGACGTCGCAGGTTCATCAAAAACTCCGGATAATCCGGAGTTTTTTAGTGCTCGGAAATATTAATTTATCTGCAGAATTATTAGTAAATTTGATGTCTCAAATCTTAATAAATATATAGAAATGGCAAGGCGTTTGTGCTAATATTTACCCAGCAAGTAAACTATTTGTTTCTATGCAGTTTCCTAGGGGCAAATAGTATGAAGTTCACACTGTGTGAGGGGGAAAGAAAGAATGAAAAAAGGTTTAAGCGTACTCCTTATTGCGGCGGCGCTTTTTGGTTTTTATGGGGGAGCCGTAAATGTCCAAGACGTACTCGCAGCTAAGGATTACTGGGAAAAGAAGAGCGAGCAGACCACTGCAGACCTCAACAAACTTGAGGATGGTCTTAAGACACTCGACGAGAACAAAGAGACATATCTCGACGCTCTCGATAAAATAGCCGAGGGTGAGCAAACTCTTGCAGAAGGCGAAGAAGAACTTGCAAACGGAGAAGCTAAACTTGCAGATGCAAGAAAGAAGATTGCAGCAGGAGAAGCAAAACTCGCAAAGGGCTATAAAGATCTTGCCAAGGGCAAGAAAGACCTCAAAGAAGCCATGGCAAACAGAGCTGCTCTCAGAAACGTAAGAAAGAAAATCGAAGATGTTGAAAAGGCATATGCCCCATGGCTCAACAACTTTAACAGACTCACAAAGAGCATTATTGACAATCCAAAGAATCCTTCCAAAGGCGTGCTTTATGATGCAAGCGCAACAGCACAAGGTATTCCGATGGTAGTTGCAGGGCTTGCATCAGCCAAGGATAACGCTGAATATGGCATGAAGCAAATAGAAGCAGGCGTAAGAGATGCTATAATTGATGCTCGTTTGGAAGCTTTGAAACAAACTAACCCAGACGCAACACGTGATGAAGCTGAGGAATTAGCCGAAAATGAAGGACGCTTGACTGAAGCTGCCATCAAAGCTGCGATACAGAAACATCCTGTGTATAAAGATCAGTATAACGGAGCAAAAGCAATTGCCGGACTTCAGGACAAATATAAGGAAGATTTAGAGAATGCAGCCGAAGCTATACAAAATGAAGTGGGGGCTATTGCGGGATCCGAGTATCAGGCAACAGCTCTTAGAAAAACTAAACTTGATTCACTAGCAGGGGATGCAGAAACTGTGCTGTCGAATTTGCTTAACGATCCGGTGGTTCAAGCTAACTCAGGGTCATTTGCTCAGTTGATAGGAGGAGCAACTCAGGTGAAAGGCTTTGCAACATCAGCTAAGGATGGTAAAGCTCAATTCAACGAAGACTATGATGAGCTTGTCCCAAGCAAGGCAACAAAGATCGGTAAGGCTGTAGCAGCTGCGTCGAAGGCAATCCTTTCGAACACGGATATTGCAGCAAAACTGACAGGCGCACAAAAAGAAGCTCTGAAACCATTCATGAGTTCATCATCCATTACAGGTCTCCCTAATGTAGAGCTCCTGTACGGAACCATGACTCTTGGTCAGGATAAAAAAGATGACGGACAGAATTCACTGCTCGACAGCTTCAGAACAATCAGCGGCGCTGCAGCAAACGGTGTCGGACTGTACAACGAAGGAATCAGCGATGGTGAGGATAAACTGGAAGCAGGAAAGGCTAAACTTGCAAAGGGTGAAAGAGACCTTGCAGACGGTAAAGCCCAGTATGCCCAGGGACTTAAGGATTACGAGGAAGCTCCTCAGAAACTCGCTGACGGACGTAAAGAGCTTGCAGCAGGTAAGGAAAAGCTCGCTGAGTACGAAGACGGTGAGCAGCAGGTAAGAGACGGACTTGCTACACTGATGGATTCCCAGCGCTATGCAGATCTTGAGACAATTCTCGAGAGACGTAACGGAGATGACAACTTCGACGCTGCAGACAAGAGCCTGGATATTCCGGATGGCCTCAACGCCGTAGGAACAGGTAGAGAGTATCAGTCAGCTACAGGCGAAATCATAACTGCAGAGCTCGGCGGCAGAATCCTCGGATCCGGCCTCGAACTCGGAGCAGCAGCTATCGCAGTTCTCGCTGCAGTACTCTCACTTCTTAAGAAGTTCAAGGGCGCAGCAGTATCCGCAGTTGCAGCAGCAGCTATGGGAGTCAGCGGAATGATCGCTGCAAACAATGCAGGTATGGAGATGTCCACAATTGCAGGATCCAACATGGGAGCAACTCCTATGGTGGCAGCCGGCATACTCGCCGCAGTTGCAGCGGTATTCTCGGTAGTACACTTCACTGCAAAGAAGGAAGCATAAACCTTTATTCAAACCCTATATATAACAGGAGGGAACCGGTTTAATCGGTTCCCTCTTTTGAACGCCGGGGCATTTTTAACAGCTTGTGATGTCAAAGAAAATGTTTGACAGCATCCTATATTTGTGTTAGTATGATGTGGTGCAAAGAGAGGTTTCAGATGGACAGTCAGCTGGATACAGTCGAATACGCGAGCCTTTTGTATGATTTCTACGGAGTGCTCTTGAGCGATGCTCAGCGGGCGGTTATGGCTCTCTACCACGAGGACAATCTCTCGCTGTCTGAGATTGCAGAGGAACTCGGACAGACCAGGCAGGCCGTTCACTACACATTGAAAAAGGCTGAGGCTGCGCTCGAAGGATATGAAGAGAAACTCGGGCTGATTGCCTCGTATGAAGAGGACAGGGAGCTCGCAGAGAAGGGAATATCTCTGCTCAGCAAAGATAAAATGAGCGCGGATGATGTATCTGCGCTTGTGGATATATTAAGGAAGATAACGGAGTAATTATGGCATTTGAAGGATTATCCGAAAAATTACAAGGAGCGTTTAAAGACCTGAGAGGTCAGGGCGTGGTATCCGAAAAGGATTTCGAAGATGCTATGCGAGTCGTCAAGATGGCTCTCCTTGAGGCAGACGTAAACTTCAAGGTTGTAAAAGACTTTGTCGCTGACGTCAAAGAGCAGGCCCTCGGACAGGGCGTACTCAAGAGCCTGACTCCGGACCAGATGGTAGTTAAGATCGTCAAGGACGAGCTCGTCGAAATGATGGGCGGCACGGAGAGTAAACTCACATTCTCTCCGAGCGGATTTACAGTCATCATGCTGGTGGGACTTCAGGGTACAGGTAAGACGACGACCGCAGGTAAGCTTGCCGCCTGGCTCAAACAGGTAGGAAAGCAGCCTATGCTCGCAGCCTGCGATATCTACAGACCTGCGGCTATAGATCAGCTCGAGATCGTCGGACGCGCAGTCAACACTCCTGTGTATGTCAACAGAGACTCGAAAGACGCAGAGCAGATTGCCCTCGAGGCAGTTCGCGATGCGCAGAGAAGAGGATGCAATGTCCTGATCGTGGATACGGCGGGACGTCTGCAGATAGATGAGACGCTGATGGATGAGCTCAAGAGGCTCAAAAGCTCGGTCAAGCCACACGAGATACTGCTCGTAGTCGACGCACTCACCGGCCAGGATGCGGTTAATATCGCTGAGGGTTTCAACGAAGCACTCGGAGTAGACGGCATCATCATGACCAAGATGGACGGCGATTCAAGAGGCGGTGCAGCGCTCTCGGTTAAATCCGTTACGGGCAAACCTATCAAATTCATGGGTACGGGCGAGAAGTACAATGCACTCGAACCTTTCCACCCTGACAGGATAGCGTCCAGGATACTCGGCATGGGAGATGTGATGTCTCTCATCGAGCAGGCCGAAAACGCATTTGACGAGGAAGAGACTAGGAAACTCGAAGAGAAGATCAGAAGGAATAAATTCGACCTCGAGGATTTCCTGAACCAGATGAGGCAGATTAATAAAATGGGCGGCCTTGCAAAGATCATAGATATGATACCTGGCATCTCAGCCGCACAAAAGAAAGAGATCGACCTCGAACAGGGTAAGACAGAACTCATCAAAATGGAAGCCATCATACTGTCGATGACTCCTGAGGAGAGGCGCAGACCTAATCTCCTCAACGCATCGAGACGTAAGAGAATTGCCGCAGGTTCCGGTCAGACCGTGCAGGCAGTAAACCAGCTCATCAAGAAATATGAAGAGATGAGAAAGATGACCAAAGTTATGGCTAATCCGGATTCCAGAAAGGCACGGTCCATGATGCGCAACCTCGGATTCTAGCGCATAACTGTGAGAAAAAGTATTTCACGCTTATAAAAATTATTATTAATTATAGGAGGAAAGAAATGGTAAAGATCAGACTTAAGAGAATGGGAGCACACAAGAAACCTTTTTACAGAGTTGTAGTTGCTGACTCAAGAACACCTAGAGACGGCAAGTTCATCGAGGAGATTGGTACATATGATCCTCTGAAGAACCCTGCTGAGATCATCATCGACAACGATGCTGCTCAGAAGTGGCTCTCCCAGGGCGCACAGCCTACAGACACAGTAAGAGCACTTCTCAAGAAGTCCGGCGCTATTAAGTAAGGCAGGTGACTATGGGAAGTTTGGTAGAAGTAATCGCAAAAGCGCTGGTTACCAAGCCTGACGAAGTCGTTGTAACAGAGGAAAAGGACGGAGATACAATCGTAGTCAAACTCAGAGTTGCGGATGACGACATCGGCAAGATTATCGGTAAATCCGGCAGAATTGCGAAGGCAATCAGGACTGTTGTAAGAGCAGCCGCTATTAAGCAGAACCTGAGAGTTTCGGTGGAGATCGTTGAAGAGTAATCAGACCGAAAAACTTGTAATAGGAAGAGTCGGAAGTGCTGCGGGTCTAAGAGGCGAATTCAGAGTCAATCTCTACGCAGCCGAATCGGCCAATTTAAAGGAGGGGAAACACCTCCTTTTAAGGCATTCGGATGAAAAGTCCGGAGAGTTTGAGGCTGTATGCAAGAGCGTCAGATACCAAAAGGACAAACCTGTCATTAAGGTCGAGGGAGTCGAGGACAGAAATGCTGCGGAGGCTCTACGCGGCATGGAGGTATATATAGACGAAGCAGAGCTCGACGAATTGCCTGAAGGCGAGCACTACGTGAGAAATCTCATAGGATGCACCGTGAGGGATATCGCGAGCGATGCGGACGTCGGTGTGCTGACGGATGTAATCCAAAACACCGCTCAGAGCGTGCTTGAAGTGGAGACAGCTGAGGGCAAATCAGTGCTTATTCCGGCTGTGGATGCATTTATGAGGAATATCGATGAAGAGGGTAGGCTCATCGAAGTTGAACTTATACCCGGGTTCTTAGACGTATGAAGATAAACATACTTACGCTCTTCCCTGAGATGTTTGAGCCGCTGAGGCAGAGCATGCTCGGGAGGGCCATCGATAACGGAATACTTGAGCTTGATGTGACGGACATCAGGGACTACACAACGGACAAACACAACCGCGTCGACGACACTCCGTACGGAGGAGGCGCCGGCATGGTGATGCAGGTCCAGCCTATTTTGGATGCCTGCGAGGGAGCGGGCTACGGCGGAGAGGTCATATACATGTCTCCTCGTGGAGAGATGCTAGACGGCGCGCTTGCCGAGGAACTTTCAAAGAAGGAAGAGATTACCATACTCTGCGGGCACTACGAGGGTGTAGACCAGCGCGCACTGGATATACTGGGCGCACGCGAGGTCTCCATAGGCGACTATGTGCTCACGGGAGGCGAGCTTCCTGCAATGGTGCTGGTGGACACCGTCGCGAGATTCGTAGAGGGCGTGATTTCTAAAGAGGAGTCAGTCATGAACGAGTCTATATACTCGGGGCTTCTCGAGTATCCGCATTACTCAAGACCTGCTGAATACAAGGGCGTGGAGGTTCCGGAGGTGCTTCTCTCGGGCGACCACGGAGCTGTGGATCTATGGAGATGGGAGCAATCGCTCGCGCTTACCAAGGAGAGAAGGCCGGACCTTTTCGAGAAATATTTGGCCGAAGAGCACGAATTCAGCAAAAAGGAAAAGGCGATTCTGGAAAAATACAGATAGTCAGAGGCCGGAGCCGGCCTAATACTAAATGTTGTTATTATAAGGCTTTCGAGTAAATATATATTGTACTCGGGAGCTTTTTTGACTATAATACTATGAAGAGGACTTATGAGTAAGAAGTGGATTGCAGCGATAGCAATATACCTCGGGCTCCTGACCGTTTGTTTAGTGGTATTGTATGCGGTCCCTTCGGTCAGAGGCATTCTCGAGAGAACATATATAGCCGAGTACGGCGAACTGGACGTCAAAGATGAGGTCTCTGCTTTTATAGTTAGAGACGAAGACGTTTTCATCGCCAAACAAAGCAGTGATGTCAACAGACTAATCGAAGAAGGAGAACTCGTCAAAGCCGAATCGGCTGTTGTGGAGCTTACTCCGAGAGAGGGAGATGACAGCACCGCCGAGAAAGGCTCATTTGATGACATCGTCAAAGAACTGGGGAAAGCCTCCAAGATGACCGAGTCGGGATATACCTCGGAGTCTGGATATGTGAGTTATAGCGTGGACGGCGCAGAAGCTGAACTTACCACCGAGAGAATGGAGGAACTCACCAAAGAAGACTACAAGTCCCTGACGGATCGCAGGAGCAAACAAACTCCGAAGAGTAAATGCAGGCAAGGAGAGCCTGTGTTCAAGATAGTTAAGAACAGCAAATGGTATCTCGTATATTACACGGATAAGGAAAACGGAGCGAGGTACAGCGAAGGCAGCTACATGTACATGGATGTTGCCGGCGAAGATATAAGGGTAAGGGTATACAGAGTCGATGAGCTCGAAGAAGAGATGAGAGTTATGCTCGAATGCAAATCTTTCTTTGAGGGTTTCCTGGATTCGAGATCCATGGAGACGACGGTAACTCTGAAAAGTGCCGAAGGCCTCATACTTGAGGAAGACAGCATAGTCGAAAAAGACGGACAGACCGGAGTGTTCGTAAAGAACAAAATAGGAGAGCACGTATTTAAACCGGTTCTCATAATAGCGAGTGATGACGGCAAATGCGTTGCATATTCGGATATATATGTCGATGCGGACGGAAACTTCGTAGAGACCATCGCAACCTACGACGAGATTATCGCTGAGCCAAGCGAAGAGGACCTGGCATCGATAGGAGTTAAAGCGGAAAAAGAAGACGACGAGTCGAAGGACTCAGAGGATAAAAAAGACTCGAAAGACAATGACAATCAGTGAGAGGTTTGAAGAGGTAATAAAGCGATGCGAGACGGCAGCTCTTCGAAGCGGGAGAAAGCCCGAAGATGTAAGGCTGATCGCCGTTACCAAAACGCATACCGCAGACGAGATTAACGAGGCTATAGACGCCGGTGCCACCGATATAGGTGAGAACAGAGTGCAGGAGCTTCTCGAAAAATACGAGAAGGTCAAGCCTGTGAAATGGCACCTGATAGGACATCTTCAGACGAACAAAGTTAAGAATGTCATAGGTAAGGTAGCGATGATTCACTCGGTGGACTCGCTCAAACTTGCCCGAGAGATAGACAAAAGATCCGAGGCGGCAGGGCTGACCACGGACATACTCATAGAGATTAATTCCGCGATGGAGGAAACGAAATCGGGGATAGATGCAAAGGATCTCAAAGAACTTACAGAGCAGATAATATCGGAACTCGGACACGTCAGGATAAGAGGTCTGATGTGCATACCGCCGATAGCGATAGATCCCGAGGATGCGAGGCCTTATTTCAAAGAGGCGGCCGCGCTCTTCGAAGAGATGAAGAACTGGGATTATCCTTCGGACAGATTTATGCCGGATGAGCTTTCGATGGGCATGTCCGGAGACTTCGAAGTAGCAATCGAAGAAGGAGCAACTATAGTCAGAGTAGGCAGTTCGATATTCGGACCGCGCAATTACAGATAGGGGAGGCAAACAAAATGAGTTTTATGGACAAAATGAAAGATCTGGTAGGCATCGGAGATGAATTCGATGAAGATATGGAAGTGTCTCAGGAAGAGATCGATGCTTACAAGAGCGAGATAAGCAGGGAAGAGCCGGCAAGCGCTGCTCCTGCACCGGCACATACTTCATTCAGCGAGATTGAGAGACCTTTGCCAAGAACGCCGATTGCATCTATGGCAGACAGAGAATCGGTTAATGCTTCGGGTCAGTTCCGCATGGTAGTAATTGAGCCAAAGAACCTCGACGAATGCAAGAAACTCGTAGACAATATGAGAAACTTCAAGCCTATCATCGTAAATCTCGAAAGAGTTGAGACTGATATGGCTCGCAAGATGTTTGACTTCCTCAACGGAGCTACATACGCACTCGAAGGAAACGCACAGAAAATTAATCAGAACATCTACATTTTTGCCCCAAAGAATGTTAACATAAAGGCGATGGTAGACAGGGCTACTGAAGCAGGCAAACCTGCAAGTTCAAGCCCATGGCAGTAAGAGTAAACAAAGAGAACGTGCATATATAAGAAGACTAGGACAGAAAGGTTAAGGTGCTAAACTATGATAATGCCTATTGACATTGATAAGAAAGAATTCAGCCGTGATAAAAAAGGATACAACTCCAGAGAGGTAGATGAATTCCTGGATATCATCGTTGCAGATTACGAAAAGATTCTCAACGACAACAGACAGATGGCTCACAAGATCAAATCTCTTGAGGCTCAGCTTGCCGAGGCACAGAAAGACGACGGCGCTATGGTAGAGACTCTCGAGACGGCCAAGAAACTCATGGCAGACATCTCCGCAAGTGCAGAGAGAAGAGCAGAGCTCATGATGAGAGACGCAGAGCTCGAGGCTGAGAACATGCTCTCCGATGCCAAGATGAACATCAAGAAGATTACAGAAGAGCACAGCATGCTCAGCAATAAAGTAAGAAGACTCAGAACTAATTTCCGCAGAATGCTCGAAAACGAGCTCGCTAAACTCGACGAGGATGAGTTCGATGTAATCAAAGAACTCGACGACGGCGAGTATAAGCCTGTTGAAGAGGAAGTTGCTACTGAGGATAAGGCACCTACCAGAATGATCGATAAGAAAGACCTGACAGATGCTGCAGAGGAATTCAAATCCCTCGAGGACGAGCTCGCTGAGCCGGCAACTGATATGAAAGAAGCTACTCTGTCGGATCTCTCCGAGAGCCTTAAGAAAATGGCAGAGGAACCTGCATCAATCAGCGATACGATTATCCTTAAATAATACGATATAAGTGGCGCGTGCCTTATAGATGTAAAGTAAAGAAGAGTTCTTGCGAACTCTTCTTTAAATATCGGCATTGCAGGTTGTATGCTTTTGAACTCCGACTATTCGAAGTCGGTGTTGCCGATTTTTTGATTTCTTCTGGCGTTAACATGCTCGCATATTGCGACATAAGCCTCGTGAGAGATTACGTGCTCAATTTCGCAAGCATCCATCTCTGCCTGTGCTTTGTCTACGCCCACCATCTCGAGAAGTGCCGTAATGGTTTTATGCCTCTCATACACTCTCTGTGCAATTTTAAGACCGTCCGGCGTTAACGTAATCGGGCCGTTAGGCTCCATGTTAATATATCCGTTTTCTTTGAGTCTTTTTACTGCATATGAAACGCTTGGCTTGGTGACGCCAAGGTGTTTTGCGATATCTATTGATCTGATATAGCCGTGTTTTTCCTGAAGAATAAGCATGGTCTCCAGATAGTCTTCAGCTGATTTCTGAATCTTCATACCCTAACCTCCCTACTTGGGTAACAATATCATAAAAGGGGGTGGATAACAATAGTATTAGTCGAATAAAGGGTTAACAATTAAGGCTCAAGTTTAGTTATGTTTAACAAAGAATAGTAGTTGACAAGAGGATAAAAAAGCACTATAATACGCTTATCGATAATAATTATCATTATTGATATATTTTACAACACTTGAATTATCATGTGTTTAGCAAAGGACTAGCGAAATGACCAGATACAGCAGACAGAGAGAAGCAATAAGGAAACAGCTCTCGAACAGAGGGGATCATCCCACTGCCGAGACTTTATATGCCGAGCTCAAACAAGATTTCCCTGAACTGAGTCTGGCTACCGTATATCGCAACCTCGGTCAGCTCGTATCCTGGGGAGAAGTTGCGAGGATTGACGCCTACGGGGCGGCACGGTTCGACTGGGTAGTCGAACCGCATTCGCACTTTTTCTGCAGGGGGTGCGGATGCGTCATCGATCTGCCGGAGGCAGACGATATCGTGCCGCATAACCTCGAAGAAAGATTCGGCGGAGTTATCGAATCCAGCGCATCCAACTATTTCGGTCTTTGTGCTGAGTGCAGGGATAAACTCGAGAAAAAAGCTAAAAACTGACAGAGTTCAGTTATAATAAAAACATCAATTTAAGATTATATTTAAGGAGGAAGTAATTATGGCTAAATGGGTATGCAGCGTATGCGGTTATGTTCATGAAGGAGATCAGGCACCTGAGAAGTGCCCACAGTGCGGAGTTCCTGCAGAGAAATTCGTAAAGCAGGGTGACGGCGAGATGAGCTGGGCTGCTGAGCACGTAGTAGGCGTAGCTAAGGGCGTAAGCGAAG
>CADAJM010000053.1:0-10468 GCA_902788245.1 uncultured Eubacteriales bacterium
CACCACTCCGCCGTAGCTTGTGTGAATGTCTATCTGAGAGCTTATTACATTGCTCATGATAAATCTGCCGTCCGCAACTACAGATGCGGCGGTCTCATCACAGCTGGTCTCTATTCCGAGTGTCAGAAATCTTCCGTCCTTCATATCGATATATCTATGTTTATCTCCGTTTCCCCGAGAACCTTGTCCATCAGGACAGCATCTTCTGATCCTTTGGCATAGTATCCCGGTCTGGATCCGACTTTCTTAAAGCCCATCTTCTCATAAAGAGCCATTGCGGCTTCATTGCCTGACCTGACTTCAAGCGTAATGAGGCTCAGCCCGAGTTCCTCGCTTTTTTCTATCATGTGAGCAAGAAGTGCCTCTCCGATGCCCTGTCTTCTGAATTCAGGTGCAATTGCTATATTGTAAATCTGCGATTCGCCCGTGATGATGCGCATGTCTGCGTAGCCCGCTCTCTCTTCTCCGACGAGCGCAAGCGCGACATAAATGCTGCCGTCATTTGACGCAACATCTTTGGTAATCTCATCCGCACTCCAAGGCGAGTCAAAGGATTCCCGTTCTATTCTTGCCATTGCAGGCACATCGTATAGCTTGGCCTGTCTTATCTCGATATCTTGCATATCTTGTCGCTCAGACTTCCCTCTTTCAGCTTTTGCTCTGCCTCTGCAAGCCTCATGTATTCAGGGAGGAGTTCGTTATATCCGAGGAGTTCTCCTGCCCTTGCTTTTCCTAGTGCAATTACGGCTACTGACGATGCGTGCTGATAGCGTATATCCTCAGGGGCAAACACATAAGTTCCGTCTGCCATGGCGTCATTGATAATCTCCTCATAAGCGTCGATTCCGTCGCCGGTGAAGTATATCTTCTCTCCCTCAGGGAGCATTTCAATGAGTTCTTCTATCATGTATTGGCGTTCTTCAAGCAGTGGCTCAAGCCAATCGTCTTTAAGTCTCCATCCACCCGCATATGTCTGGTGCCTTCTGGCGTTTATTATTGGGGCTATCACGGAGCAGCCCTTTTCGACTGCATCAGCACAGGTTCTTACCGCCATGCCTTCAAGAGACGAGACTGCGATGCACGGAATATCCTTCATCTGTGCAAATGTCCTGGCTGCGGTGACGCCTATTCTGATTCCCGTAAAGGATCCCGGGCCCACCGATGCCGCGACATGAGTTATCTCGTCTTTGCTGCAAGCCGCCTTTTCAAGAGCGCTTTCAACCGAGCCGATGATCTCTCTCAGATGTTCGTTGCCGTCGTGAGAATCCGCAGCATAAACCCTGCCCTCATCATCAATGAGAGCGGCAGATCCGTATTTACCTGTTGTCTCTACTGCAAGTATTTTCATCTATAGTATCTCTGCTATTCTCTCGTCGTTTGTTTCTCCGTAGCTGATATGAACGAGCAAGGCATCTGCCGGCAGTGCATCTGCGACTATATCCGCCCATTCCATGACGGATGCATATCGGCCTCCGAGTATCTCCGACGCTCCCGTATCCCAGAGTTCGTCCGAACCCGATAATCTGTATACATCAAAGTGAGCCAGCGGAAGCCTTCCGCTCTCGTATAGTTTAACGATAGTAAAAGTCGGACTTATTACCTTTTCTTTTACACCGAGCCCCTCTGCGATGTGTTTAGTGAGCGCGGTTTTGCCTACGCCAAGGTCTCCCGTGAGAGCAACTATATCTCCGGGCTCGAGCGCCTCAGCTATTTCGAGGCCGAGCGCCCTTGTATCCTCTATCGACTTTAATTCTCTTGTGCCTTTTTTGATTTCTTTCACTGTTGTATTACTGATTCTCTTCTGAGAAGAACTGATATCCTCTTATATACCAGGAATGTGACAAGTGAGTTAAGCCCCGCCTTCAAAAGGTTGAACGGTATGATTACTGTCGGAATCATAGCCACTACGGCCTCAACAGGCGCTCCCATATAGTGCGGTGTGACCAAAAGGTTCATTACGCACATTATAGCTGTCGTTACAATCACCCCGGTTACGAGAGCTGAAATTGCCATCTTTCTTGTTTTGTTTTTCCTGTACATCACGCCTATTATTACCGCCACTATGCCGGTAGCCACGAAGTGCATAATAAAGCCATAGAACAGATCACCTCCGAGCATAAATGCCTGTATAACGCATACGACGAAGGTCACCAGCAGCCCTTCAATAGGACCGAATGCAAAAGCAGTGATGTAGATTGGAATATCCGCCGGGTCGTACACCAGGAAAGGTGCAGGCGGAAACGGTATTCTGACAATCATGAGAAGTACCAGCGATACCGCTACCATAATTCCGAGTTTTGTTAGTTTGGCTGTGTTGTTGTTCATAACATATTCCTCCTTTTCATCATGAACGGTGGAATCTGTCAGGCATTAATAATGACCTTGAGTCAGTCAAGGCCATTCATTACAAAGTGTTAACCATGTAGTGTTTCTTTCATCCGGACTATACCGTCGGTACCTGATTCTCACAGGTTCAGCCGTATGGCTCGCGGACTTACGCTTAGCGATCACCGCCGGTGTGGACTTTCACCACGCCCTGAAACAGATTAAGTTGTTTTCGCTATTCGGATTCCTCTTCAAAGCATAGTGTATAAAGAGCTCTTGCATAGATTTTAGTCATTTTCATGAAAGAATCAATGCTGAATTTCTCGTTCGCCTGGTGCATGGTGTTTTCATCATGCGGGAACTCCGCTCCGAAAGCAAGTATATTATTCATCATCTTGGCGTATGTTCCGCCGCGTATGACCATAGGTTTTGCATCGGCATCGCCCGTTTCGTCCCTATAGGCCTGCATGAGTTTCATGACCATAGGATTGTCTGCCTCCATATAGACAGCAGGCTGCACCATTCTGGTGACAATGCCGACAGCTGTATCCCCGAGTTCCTGTTGTATCCCGAGGAGCACATCTTCATCGCTGTACGTAACCGGATATCTGACATTTACGGTAACGCTCGCGATATCCTCATTAATATTAACGAGTCCTACATTAAAAATCAACGACCCCGATACATCATCGGACAGATTGCAGCCCATTCTTTCCCCATGGAGATCGAATCCGATGTGGTCGTTATAGAAATCTATGAAGTCATTGAGTTCCTCTGAGGCAAAGCCTATCCTTCCGAGAAAATCAAACAAAATGCTTGCTGCGTTGAGTCCGAGATCAGGATGCGCTCCGTGAGCGGCTTTTCCTGTAGCCTCGACAACAAATGCAGCTCCCTGTTTTTTGCCGGCTATCTCATATCCCTTCTCTTCTTTATATGCCTTAACTTTGTCAGCAATCTCGTCGAAATTAGCCTTATCTCCCGATATGACCGCCTTGGCTTTTTCAGGAACCGCGTTATGCGCCGTACCCGCCTCGAATTTGGTAAGTCTCAATTCTTCCTTTGCCGGTTTTTTTGAAAACTTCTGGGCCAAATCAAAGACAAAGATTCCGAGTTCTCCGTTTACGAGGGGGAAGTTCCCGTCCGGCGTAAATCCCATAGCAGGATGTCCGCAGGACTCTGCGTAGTGCTCCACACTCGACGGACCCGTCTCCTCATCGAGACCGAGAACGAGCCTTATAGGCATATGCGGTACAAGGCCCTCGTCTTTAAGAGCCTTCATAGCATACAAAGATGCTACCACGGGCCCTTTGTCGTCAGATGTTCCCCTGCCGTACAGAAAGCCGTCCTTTTCGACCATTTCAAAGGGATCATTATCCCAGCCCGTACCGACAGGAACAACATCGAGGTGTCCGACCACTCCGAAATAGCCTTCTCTGTTATTCTTATCATCTGCAGGAAATACTATATGTCCCGCGTAATTATCATCATTAAAAACCTCAAATCCGAGTCTTTCGCCTTCGGATAGCATATGCACGAGAGCATCGTGGACTCCGCGTCCGAACGGCATGAGCTCTCCCTCCGCTGTCTTGACAGGCTCGGTTCCCACGCTCGGTTTTGATACGGACTCTTTCAGAGTCTTCAGCATTTCATCTTTATAAGAATCGATTCTTTCAAGATATCCCATATTATTCTTCCTTTTGCTGCTCTTCTATATCCTCGAGAGCCTTACTCTTGACCTCGCTCTCGCATATGTACTCGTTGACCGGTTTGCCGTCCTTGAGAGTCGAAAGCGTTACGGATCTTACTACATTGCCGCTGCTGTCAAACGAAAATGAGCCGGTCGAACACTTAAGATCGGAAAGCTCCATTAAGGCATTTCTGACGTCCGGGCCCTCCATCGTTTTTGCATTGTGAATCGCGTTGATCATAATCAGATAAGCGTCATATCCGAGCGCCGCATTATATGTCGGCACCTCGTCGCTTCCGTATCTGTTGGCGTATTCTATCTGGAACCTCTGCGTCTCTTCCGTTATCGAGTCGGAGGTTGAGTTGGTCGCGGTGAGAACTGATTCATACGGAAATACTATATTGATGTTAGGGTGCTTTTCCATCAAAGCAACGAAATCATCCTCTCCCCAGCTCCTGTGCCCCAGGAAAGTAACATTCGTCATGTTCATGTCTTCGACTAACTTGAAGAAAAGATCCATATTCTCCGTTCCGAGAGGGGCAAAGCAAACATCTACGCCGTTGATGCGAAGGTATTTAAGAGCCTGCTTCATCTCCTCCTCTGTCGGCATGATTTCCGTTTGATATTTTACGGCACTCTTCTTTTTACCCTTAAGTTCTTTAATCTTTGATTCAAAGCCTTCGACCATGGCAGCGATAGTGCTGTCATTTTTAAGTGTTACGATGCCTATATTGCCGGATTTCTTTTCCTTTATCGCATACTCCGCAAGGCCCTGTCCCATCTGCGACTCCGTGATGGATGCTCTGAAATAGTAAATATTTCCTTGAGTAATTAGCGGATTGGTTGCAGACGGAGTTATGGTCGGAATGCTCGCTTTTTCGATGAGCTCCGATGCGGCAAGAGAAGTCGCCTCTCCCGCCGATCCGATAATTGCGACCGGTTTCATCTCTATCAGGCCCTGCACTGCGGTTTTGGCAGCGCTTACGCTTGACTGGGTATCCACTTTCGAGAGCACAACTTTGTATCCGTCAACGTTGTTATAAATGCTGTTTGCGAGTTCTATGCCTTTTAATTCTTCTGTTCCCCTGGCTGCATTTCTGCCCGTAACAGGTTCAAATACGCCTATGGTAATAGTAGGCTCGCTCTCCGCTACATTTCTGTCTATGAACGTTCCTTTGAAACTGTTATATGTGGTGCATGAAGATAATACAAAAACGAGGACGAGCACCAGTATCAAAGCCGGTACAAGTCTTTTCATCCTGTTAATCTTCCTTTTTTCGTTTCTATCCAATTTGAAGTTCTCTCCTCAAAGTATTTATAAAGTCATCCTTAGTGACTATGTCATTCACCCTGCGTCTGAGATTTGCAGACCCGCGCATGCCCTTGGTATACCAGGCTGCAAATTTGCGGAACTCTTTGACTGCCGTCAGCTCACCTTTGAGCTTAGAGAGCATATTGAGATGGCGAATCATCATATCGCATATTTCCGCTGCATCAGGCCTCGTAGGGATATCATCCCCTCTGTATGCGGCATCGAGTTCTCTGAAAATCCACGGATTGCCCAGAGCCCCTCTGCCTATCATGACCATATCACAGCCGGTCTCGGCCATCATCGACATACCGAGTTCGGCATTTGTCACATCACCGCTGGCAATCACCGGGATGCTCACGGCTTCTTTGACCTTGCGAATTATATCTCTGTCTACCTTTCCGCTGTAGTACTCGGGTCTTGTTCTGCCGTGAACGGCCACAGCAGCTCCTCCCGCAGATTCTATCGCTCTTGCAACTTCTACAGCGTTTGCATTGTCCTGTGTAAATCCTTTTCTTATCTTGGCCGTCACAGGTTTTGAACTTGTGTCCGCCACCGACTTTACTATGTCGTAGACCCTCTCAGGTCTCATCATCAGCGCAGATCCCTCTCCGTTCTTTACGACTTTAGGTACGGGGCAACCCATATTAATGTCGAGCACTGCATTTGGCAGGCTGTCGAGCCTCCTTGCTGCCTCCGCCATTATATCCGGCTCGCTTCCGAAAATCTGAAGCGATACAGGCCCCGATCCTTCCGGAATATAAGTCAATGATTCTGTCTTTCGGCCGTCATAATACAGCCCTTTTGCACTAATCATCTCGCTCGAGGTCATGGCAGCGCCCTGCTCCTCGCAAAGCTGCCTCATGACCGCATCGCTTATCCCTGCCATGGGGGCGAATATCCACGGTGATTTGAGTTTAAGGCTGCCTATACTAATGTCTTTGCTCATTATTCCTGCTGCAGTACCCTCTTCTTAACGAGTCCTTTGTTCTTTTCGTACAGCATCTGAAGTCCGTCGAGGGTGAGTCTCCTGTCTATCTCATCTATGCAGGATACACCGCTCTCCACCATTGTGGCCATTCCGCCGGTGGCTATAACTTTAATATCCTTCTCTTTGCATCCGAGTTCAGCTGCCATTTCCTTTTTCATTGAATTGATCATGTGCTCGGTAAATCCCATATGACCGTAAATCAGACCTGCCTGCATGGCTTCTGATGTAGTCTTACATATGAATTTGCCCGGCAGTTCCAGATCTACATTAGGGAGTTTGGCTGTGTGCTCAAACAGAGCCGCTGCCTGAGTTTTGATTCCCGGCGCGATTGCTCCGCCGAGGAAGGATCCGTCAGCGCTCACGCAGGTCAGCGTTGTCGCGGTTCCGAAATCTATGACTATGAGGTTTCCGCCGTATCTGTTGTGCGCAGCTACGCTGTTAACTATACGGTCTGCACCTACCTGTCTCGGGTCGTCATACTTGATTTTAAGTCCGGTTTTGATTCCCGTTTCGATTACGATAGGGTTTTTATCGTAAAATTTCATGCACATATGCTCCAAGGTAAAGAGCAGTGACGGGACTACCGATGCGATTATGATATCGCTTATATCTTCAGGCTTAATCCCCTGTCTCATAAACATTGAATCTATGATTGTTCCGTACTCATCAGCCGATCTCTTGTTATCCGTCGCAAGTCTCCAGCTCTCGACCATAGTCTCTCCGTCGAATACGCCAAGTACGATATTTGTATTACCCACATCTATAGCAAGCAGCATATTAAATATCCTCCAGTCTCTTGAGCGCGAGCGCCATCGTCAAACCCGGGATGACTCTGTTGGCCGTCATCTCTGCGCCGAGTATATCGTTGGCTTTTCTGAGTCTGTACTGCACGGTGTTGTTATGTACGCCCATAAACTCCGCGGTTCTGTTGCTGTTCATGCCCGCATCGAGCACGAAAGTAGACAGTGTCTCGAGCAGCAGTTTGCCTTTGTTCGGACTCACTTCCCTTTCAAACGGCTCGAGCAGATCCAGGTACATTTTGCGAAGTGCCGGTGCTCCCGATGCCATGTAAACGCAATCGCTTACCATGGATATCTCGTACTTTGAGAAAACTCTCTTAAACGGGAAGACTCTCTCCATGTATTTGCTCGTGCGTGAAATCATCTTAAATCCGTCGACTGCGGCATCAAGGGTTTCAAGTCCGGTGATATGGAATATCCTCGTGTCCTTGTGTCCGCTTTTAAGCTCATCATAGAGTTGGAGAGCGGCATTTTTAACCTCTATGCCTTTATCCTGTCCGCCGTCTGTGTAAATGATTCCGTACATTTCATCCGATTCAGTGGTCGTCAAAAGTCCGAAATCATATTCTTTTCTGTATGTCGAGAGCATATCGTTTACTTCAGTAAAGTCTGCATGTTTGACGCAAAATACGCTGGTAAACTGCATGCCGCGCAATGCGGATTCATCGAGAAGCGTGTAGCAAAAAGATATATCTCCTCTGACTGCGGACTTTATGAACTCAGCCCTCGAATCCCTCTCAGGCGTGTACTTCCACATACCTATGGCAAGTTCGATAGTCTGAGCCAGTTTGGTCATCTCAGCTCCGGAATACTCGTCTTCGTTATCCACTATCACGAGTATGTATCTCTGGTCTTTGATATTGATATATCCCCAATATGTGATGATGCCCTCTATATCGACTCTGGTAAAGCCGTTCATATTAAAGGCGTCTTCTTTTCTTGCGGCCTGAACTGCGTCCTCTATCTTGACGAGGTATCTGGTCTCAACGGTAAGTATGGTGTTGAATTCCTCAGTCATCAACACTATCTGATAATTATTGAACAGTGCTGCTTCGCGAAGTGCAGTCGGGAAATTGCTGTGTTTCTCGAAGTTAAGCAGATGATAAATCGTGTTGTTAAGGATATTATCGCTGTAGTTTTCTCCGTAGAGTATCTTATCCAAAACCTCTTCAATGAGCATGGAGTAAGTAACCTTGCCCGTATCCTTAATTGCAATGACAGGAAGTGCCACTTCCTCTGCCGCCTCTATGACCTTGGGATCCACGGCTTTGACGCCGTCGTCATTCAAATATATGACCATGGCACTTATGCCTTTGTCCCCGAGCCCTCTGACAGCACGGAGCTGAGCATCCACGTCTTCCTTGATGGTCCAAAAATGAGTGATGACCATCTGCTCTCTGACTCCGTTTCTTTCGACACCCATATCAATATCCGCTTCATCAAGCACGGAAACCGAACGAACTCTCCTGCTGATATCATTTCGGCAGCATAGCAGTTCACAACCTTTGAAGGCATCGAGTTTTAAGCAATCAGCTACTGTTATCTTCATTTTTTGCCCTCTTCATCGTCAAATATGACAACTCCATCTTCGGCCTTTAAATTGTTCTGAGAATTTTCCTTTTCGAGTTTCTCCATCATCTTGAGCTTTTCCTCGGCTTCGATGCGAGCACTCTCCTCAGCTTCTTTTTTATTCTTTTCTGCGATTTCTTTGTTTTCGCTCTCTATCTCCGCTTGTATGCTCTCAGGAGTAGCCTCTCCGGTGAAGAGTCTCTCGAATTGTTCGCCATCCAGAGTCTCTACGAGCAGAAGCGCCTGTGCTACTCTCTCGAATGCATCGTCATGCTCTTTAAGTATCCTCGTCGTCTCTGCGTGGCACTCATCGAGCACTCTTCTGATTTCGCGATCTACCTCTGAAGCAATCTCCTCGGAGTAGTTCTGCCTGGTCGAGAAGTCTCTTCCGAGGAAAACCTCATCGTTTGAACTGAATGATACGAGTCCGAGTTTTTCGCTGAAACCGTATCTGGTTATCATCTCCCTGGCTATAGCGGTCGCCCTCTCTAGGTCGTTGCTCGCTCCCGTCGAGATATCATCGAGTTTGAGTTCCTCTGCGACGCGTCCGCCGAGCAGGTGTTTTATGTTGTTGTACATGTGGCCTTTAGTCTCAAAGAATCTGTCTTCTTCAGGGAGCCACATGGTAAAGCCACCTGCCATTCCGCGAGGAATAATCGTAATCTGATGCACCGGATCCGAACCCGGAATAGCCCTCATTACGATGGCATGTCCTGCCTCGTGGTATGCGGTAAGCTTTCTCTCCGTCTCGGAAATAACTCTGGACTTTTTCTGAGGTCCCGCCATTACTTTGGTGGTAGCCTCTTCGATCTCATCCATCCTTATCTTGGTGCCGTTTCTCCTCGCTGTCAGAAGAGCCGCCTCGTTTATGAGGTTCTCAATATCCGCAGGTGAGAAGCCCGGAGTCCTCTTGGCGAGAATCTCAGGAGATACATCATCATCGAGAGGTTTATTCTTGGTATAGAGCCTGAATATCTCCTCTCTGCCTTTGATGTCCGGCATGCCGATTACAACCTGTCTGTCGAATCTGCCCGGTCTTAAGAGTGCAGGGTCGAGTACATCAGGTCTGTTTGTGGCAGCGAGAATGATGATTCCGAGGTTGTCGTCAAATCCGTCCATCTCGACGAGCAGCTGGTTGAGAGTCTGCTCTCTTTCATCGTTTCCGCCGCCGAGGCCCGCGCCCCTGCGTCTTCCTACTGCGTCAATCTCGTCTATGAATACGATGCAAGGCGCGTTTTTCTTGGCTTCATTGAAAAGGTCTCTTACTCTTGATGCGCCTACACCGACAAACATCTCTACGAAATCCGAACCGGATATTGTAAAGAAAGGCACGCCTGCTTCTCCCGCAGTCGCCCTTGAGATATATGTCTTACCCGTACCCGGCTGTCCTACCAGCAGAACTCCCTTTGGAATTCTGGCGCCGAGTTTGTTGTACTTCGTCGGATTTTTCAGGAAGTCAACTATTTCCGAAAGCTCGACTTTCTCTTCCTCGAGTCCTGCGACATCCTTGAACGTTATGGATTTGCCGTCGTTTTTATACAGCCTGGCTTTATTCTTGCCGAACTGGAACGCCTGCTTGTTTCCTCCCTGACTCATCATGAAATAGAAAAGGAAGCCCATGGCCGCAAGCATGAGAATTGTCGGCAGTATGTTGAGTAAACTGTACTCGCTCTTAGGCGGTTCGCTGTCGAGTTCGATTTTGTTCTCCTCAATCATCGGATAGAGGATTTTCTCCTCCAGCCAGTTGATTTCAAGTGCCGATGGCGCATACGAGATTTCCTGGTCGT
>CADAJM010000053.1:10536-13800 GCA_902788245.1 uncultured Eubacteriales bacterium
TCTTGAAATCTCCTTTTTCGAGGTGGTTGGCAAATTGCGAAAACTTTACCTCTTTCTGATTGGCCTGAGGTGTCATGCCTCTTATGACCATCGATATCGTAAGAACGGTGATAAAGATTATCATGTACGTTCCTATACCGCGTCCGAAATTTTTCAACTTTTTATTTCCTTTCGTATGTGTATTTTTTTATTCTCTTTCATAAATATTTCGGCAGTTTTGAGTTCAGTATTCAAAATGCCGAATAAAAAGCAATAAAAAATTTGTGCTCCGAACACAAATTTTATCATATGGAATCAGTGATTTCAATGTAAAGAACCCTCTCCGTGGCCTCAGAAATATGATATTTTTGTGAATATTTCCCCTTATCTCTGATTCGCTCATCCGAAAAGTGCTCGCTGGGCAGTATCCAAAGAACTTCACTGCCTATGCAGACCATCAGTATGCTCTCTCTCGCGTTCTTTGCAACCTTGGAATCGACAAGATAGTCCTGAATCTTCTTGCTTCCTCCTTTAATAGGCAGATAGTCACCTTCTCTCCTTGTCCTGAGCTCGATGTCTCCTATTCTGCCCGGATGGTCCTTGCTGAATTCATCGAAATCAAATGCGGCATATGCTGCATCCTCATCCGGATGATAATCTTTGCTCATCACCACATGAGGATAGATGCCTATGCTCTCGTCCGGCAGAAGTATCTCCTCACCGCCCGAGAATATGATTTTGTCATACTCCCTGAACGCGCGAATTCCCATCGGCAGATCCACTCCGGAGGACGGTTTCTCGCTGTAAATAAGGTCGAGCACGTCCATGACATTGCCGTAAGTTGCAAGTGACTCGAGATCCAAAAGCTCAAATACAAGGCTTACAATCCTGCTGTTAATCGGAGGAGGATTGTCCCTGATTTCATCGAGCTTCAGTATCGCCCTCTTGTTTTCCGTGTCTATCTCGAGATTGTCCATATAATCCGCAAATGCGAGATCTCTGAGTAGAGAGTCATCCATATTTGCGATATTTGCATACCTTCTAAGATTTTCCTTAATATTCGGATTGTAGTTCTTCTCGAGATACGGTATGAGCTCGTTTCTTATCTTGTTTCTCGTGTATGTGTTTTCGTCGTTCGACTTGTCGATATTCGGTTTGAGTTTGCACTCTTTGATGTACTCTTCGATGTCTTTTCTCTCAACAAAGAGAAGCGGCCTTACCACCGGATGTCCCGATGCCGATAGCCTGTATGCCGGAATTCCTGACAGTCCATGAGTGCCCGTGCCTCTAAGAAGCCTAAACAGCACGGTCTCGCACTGATCATCTGCATTATGGGCCAATGCGATTACTATCCTCTCCATGTCGACGCCTTCTTCTATCAGTTCATCAGCAACATCGTCGAATATCTGATATCTGATATTGCGCCCTGCCTCCTCTGTGGATATTCCGAGTTCGCGGGCTACGGCCTCGCAATCCGCATCATAAAGCCTGCATTCGAGATCCATCTTATCGCATATATTAGCGATATGCTCGGCCTCCGCGTCGGCTTCCTTTCTGAGCTTATGGTTCACATGAACCGGCACCAGCACATAGTCATATGCGTCGGATATGCTCCGGAGCGCATGCAAAAGGCAGAGCGAATCCGGGCCTCCGGAGACGCCTACGATTATCACCGAGCCCGCTTCAATGAGCTCGCTGTCTATAATCATGTCTATTATTTGGTTCTTCTTCATTACTCTTTTTTATAGCGAGTAAAGTAGTAATTCGGCGCTGACGTTCGCACTCAAGCTTCGGACAAATGCATTCTCTGTCATAGCAGCGTTGCTGCAATGTAGAATGCATTGATCTTCGGAGGCAAGCTCCTCCGATAAATGCGTCCCTAAGCTCAGATTGCACCGCCGAATTCTACTTTACTCGCTCCCAATATTAAAGCATCGGCGGCCGTCTGCGAAGAGGATGGCGCAGGTCTCGTCGTAGCTGAGGCCCTTAAGGATGGCCATCCTTCTTACTATGTGCTCGATGTAAGGCGACTTGTTAGGCCGTCCCCTGAGTGGCTCGGGCGCCATGTATGGCGCGTCCGTTTCGGACAGCAGATACTCTGCGGGTATCTGCCGAGCCACCTCTGCGGCTTTCTTTCCGTTCTTGAAGGTGACCGGTCCTCCGAGGGATATGCTCGCACCGAGTTTTACATATTCTTCTGCGAGTTCGACGGAGCCCGAATAACAATGCATCTGAACTCTTGCATCATCCGTCTCTCCGTCCGGTCCGGGTCTCTTCGGAAACCACGACTTTCTCTCATCTGAGAAAGCACCCTCCTCTTTGAGTATATCCATGGTCAGCTGATGGGCATCCCTTGAATGAATCATGATGGGCATCCTGAGTTCGTTGGCCAGTCTTATCTGCCTTCTGAACAGCTCCTGCTGCTCTTCTCTGTCGTCCGTTCCGTAGTAGAAATCGAGTCCTATCTCGCCTATAGCCACGGCTTTGGGGTGCGCAGCGAGTTTTCTTATCTCTTCAATATCTGCATCCATCATCTCTGACGCTTCCTCGGGTGTGGCTGCGTCCTTATACTTCGGCGCCTGGTCAGGGTGGATTCCCACCGCCGCATAGCACCAGTCGTAATCATCAGCATCCTGCAGAGCCTGTTTTGCAGACTCCACATCAGATGCAACATCAATAAGACAGGCGAGCTCAGACTCTTCTATCTCAGATGCCAGAGTTCGCCTTTCTTCATCCGTGTATTTCTCAAAGTTCAGATGTGTGTGTGCATCAAACAGCATTCTTTGCTCCGATTTCGCTGAGTTCTTCGAGTTCTTTGTCTATGTCGATTCTCGGGAAGAGGATTTCTCCCTTTTCTACTTTGGCTCCGTCCATCATATAGAACTCATATGCGTCCTTCCATACTGCTTCTTTGTCCAAGATGCCGAGTTGCTCTCTCATGCGATCTGAAGTCGTGTGCATGAAAGGAACTATGAGTATCGATACTATTCTGAGGCACTCTGCGAGATTTCTCATTACCGTATCGAGCTCTGCCTTTTTGCTCTCGTCCTTGGCAAGCGCCCAAGGCATCTTCTCGTCTATGTATTTGTTGGCTCTTGCGATGAGCGCCCATATCTCCTCGAGTGCGAGGTTGAACTGGAACTCATCCATGCGTGCGCTTACCTTATCCGCAACCGATACCGCCATATTGATGAGTTCCTCATCGATGGCGTCTTTGGTACTTGCTTCAGGAATCTCTCCGCCGCAGTATTTCTGAATCATCGAAACCGTACGTGAAAGTAAGTT
>CADAJM010000054.1:0-2209 GCA_902788245.1 uncultured Eubacteriales bacterium
ATTGTTTTAACAAGACCAATTTAGTACAATATAAGTGCAACTTGTTATTTATTTAACAAGCTAAAAAATTTTTCTCTATTTTAAAATTTTACTATAGCGATGAAAGGAGAAATATCATGGCTGATATGATGAAAGGTTTCGCGATGCTGAAGATCGGCGAAGTAGGTTGGATCGAAAAAGAAGTTCCTAAATGCGGACCACTTGATGCAATTTGTAAGCCGCTGGCTATCGCAATCTGCACTTCCGACGTACACACAGTATGGGAAGGTGCTGTAGGTGACAGACACAACATGATTCTCGGACACGAGGGTTGCGCTGAAGTAGTAGAGGTTGGAGAGCTTGTAAAAGACTTCAAACCTGGCGACAGAGTATATGTGCCTGCAATCACACCTGATTGGAACTCACTCGAGGCTCAGAGCGGATATTCCACACACTCCGGCGGAATGCTCGCAGGATGGAAGTTCTCAAACTTCAAAGATGGACTCGATTCAGAGTATTTCCACGTAAATGACGCTGATGGTAACCTCGCACACATGCCTGAAGGCGTAAGCGTAGTTGACGCTTGCATGCTCTCCGACATGGTTCCGACAGGATTCCACGGTGTTGAGCTCGCTGACGTACAGTTCGGTGACAGTGTTCTCGTTATCGGAATCGGCCCTGTAGGTCTCATGTCCGTAGCAGGCTGCGCAATGAGAGGCGCTTCCAGAATCATCGCTGTAGGTACACGTCCTAACTGCGTAGAGGCTGCTAAATTCTACGGAGCAGATGAGTTCATCAGCTACAAGAACGGTTCCATCGAGGATCAGGTTCTCGCTATGACAGACGGCAAAGGCGTAGATAAAGTTATCATCGCAGGCGGAGACGTAGATACATTCAAGTCAGCAGTAGCTGCAGTTAAACCTGGCGGAAAGATCGGTAACGTAAACTACCTCGGCTCCGGAGACATGATTTCCATCCCAAGAGTTGAGTGGGGCGTAGGAATGGGTCACAAGCAGATCAACGGCGGACTCATGCCTGGCGGAAGACTTCGTATGGAGAAGCTCGGATCACTCATTTCCAGCGGCAAGCTCGATGTAAGCAAACTCGCTTCGCACGTATTTGAGGGATGGGAGCATATTCCTGAAGCACTTCAGCTCATGAAGGATAAGCCAGCAGATCTCATCAAGCCTGTAGTAGTTCTCGAAGGACAGGACATCAACAAGGTTCAGATCTAAGGTTCCTCCTGAATTTGAACTTTCGATGATATAAACAGGGACAAGCATGAAGATTCTGGTGGTGTCCGGATTTCTCGGCGCAGGCAAAACGACTTTTATTAAGGAACTTATTAAAAGGACGGGCAGGGAAATTGCGGTACTGGAAAATGAATACGGAGATACCAATCTCGATTCACAGGACATACAGGAGTCCGGGGAGCTTAAGGTATGGGAATTTGCCGAAGGCTGTGTTTGCTGCAGCAAGAAAGATTCCTTTGCCAATACGATAATAGCGGTATCTGCGAGTCTTGACCCTGAATATCTGGTAGTAGAGCCTACGGGCGTCGGCAAACTCAGTAACATAATGGCCAATATTGAAAAGGTCAGCTATGAAAAGATAGTGCCGCTCAAACCGCTCGTCGTGCTCGCACCCGTGTCATATTACGAAAATATGGCAGAGTATGAAGAATTATATACGGATCAGATTGCCGCTGCCGCAAGAGTCATATATTCAAAGATAGAAAATGAAGATGAGGATTATATGGCTCAGGTAAGCTCTGAGATCAGAAAGATCAATAAGACCGCGGCAATCTCCGATACTCCGTACAAAATGCACGAGGACGCATGGTGGGATGAGATTTTATCCGATACCTATGATGAAACGGACTCGGCAAACGATGGAGAAGATAATGATTCAGACGTAATTCCTTTATCTGCAAAACTGGAGCAAGTATCGTTCAGGGACGTAAGTCTTACTTCCGTCTCTGAACTGATACTCCTGCTCGAAGATGTGCTGAGATATGAACTCGGCAATATCACCAGAGCTAAAGGCGTCATAAAGACAGGTCATGACTATGTCAGATTTGATCTTGCTGACAGGCGCTATGCCATAAGCGGAGCAGATGAGGCCATAGACAATCAGGCGGTGTTCATAGGCAGCTCTCCTGATATGTCGAAACTCGAAAAGCGGCTGTTTAAGGCGGCTGCAAATAATACCATGAGAGATGCATCTCTCA
>CADAJM010000054.1:2228-12509 GCA_902788245.1 uncultured Eubacteriales bacterium
ATGCGCAGAAAGATATAGCAGTGTGTTATAATGGCTGCAGTATCGTTTTTTTTATCATTTTTATGAATGAACACGGGAGGAACAATAATGTATAAAGTTGTAAGAAGGAGATCCCTCAAACCTACGGTCACACAGATCGAGGTTGAAGCTCCTTTGGTTGCGCGCAAGGCCAAAGCCGGTCAGTTCATAATACTGCGCGTCGATGAGGACGGGGAGAGAATTCCTCTGACCGTGGCAGGCACCAATCCTGATGAAGGAACTGTAAAGGTCATATTCCAGGTAGTAGGAGCCACCACGGAAAAACTCAACCATGTAATGGAAGGCGAATACCTGCAGGACTTCGTAGGTCCGCTCGGAAGGCCTACAGAGACTGAAGGAATCAAGAAAGTATGTGTAGTCGGCGGAGGCGTAGGCTGTGCTATAGCACTGCCGGTTGCTCAGGAATTCCACGAAATAGGCGCTGAAGTAACAAGCATCATCGGATTCAGAAATGAAGACCTCGTAGTTCTCGAGGAAGAATTTGATGCTTGCTCAGATCGTCTGATTGTAATGACTGATGACGGTTCATACAAGAGAGAGGGTAATGTAACAATGCCTCTCAAAGAGATGCTCGAGGCAGGTGAGAAGTTCGATATGATCATCACCATAGGACCGCTGATCATGATGAAGTTCGTAACACTCACGGCTAAGGAGTTTAATGCTCCTGTAACTGTATCGATGAGCCCTATCATGGTGGACGGTACGGGAATGTGCGGATGCTGCAGACTTACTCTTCATACAGAAGAGGGTAGCGTAATGAAGTTTGCCTGCGTAGACGGACCGGACTTCAACGGATATGAGGTCGACTTCGATGAAGCCATCGCAAGAGGACGTACATACTTCGATTATGAAAGAAAAGCACATGATCACGTATGCAATATGTTTAAGGCTGCCGACGAATTAAAGAACGGCGCGAACGCATAGGAAGGGAGGAATAGTAATGGCAATTGATCCTAAAAAACACGAAATGCCTGCACAGGACCCTAAAGTGCGTGCGCATAATTTCGACGAGGTAGCACTCGGATATTCCGAAGAGACTGCACTTGCCGAGGCGGCAAGATGCCTTAACTGCAAGAACAGACCTTGCGTTGCAGGATGCCCTGTAAACGTACAGATTCCGGAGTTCATACAGAAGGTTAAAGAAGGAGACTTCGAGGGAGCCTATCAGATAATCAGCGAGACTTCTTCTCTTCCTGCTGTATGCGGAAGAGTTTGCCCGCAGGAAACACAGTGCGAGGAAGTATGCTCCCTCGGTATCAAGTTCGAGCCTGTAGGAATCGGACGTCTTGAGAGATTCGTAGCTGATTGGCATAACGAACACGCTAAGGAAGCTGCAGTAGCTCCTGAATCAAACGGACACAAAGTAGCAATCGTAGGTGCAGGTCCTGCAGGACTCACATGCGCAGGCGACCTTGCAAAGAAGGGCTACCAAGTAACCATTTATGAAGCACTCCATACATCCGGAGGCGTTCTGGTTTACGGAATCCCTGAGTTCAGACTTCCTAAGGCTATCGTAGCCAGAGAGGTTGAAGGACTTAAGCAGCTCGGAGTAGAGATTGTAACCAACGCAGTTATCGGTAAGACGCTTACCATCGACGAGCTCTTTGACGATGGATTTGAAGCTGTATTCGTAGGCTCCGGAGCAGGACTTCCGAGCTTCATGAATATTCCGGGAGAATCATTGATCGGAGTTTACTCTGCAAATGAGTACCTGACACGTTCAAACCTCATGAAGGCATACAGAGACGATCCTGATACACCTATCATGAAGGGCGGAAAGGTAGCTGTAGTAGGCGGCGGAAACGTAGCAATGGACGCTGCAAGAACAGCACTCAGACTCGGAGCTGAAAAGGTATATATCATTTACAGAAGATCCATGGAGGAGCTTCCTGCTCGTGCCGAGGAAGTTGAGCACGCAGAGGAAGAAGGAATCGATTTCCGCCTGCTCAACAACCCTATAGAGATTCTGGGATACAACAACCCTGATGATCCGAGAGATCCTAAGAACGGAACAGTCAGAGCCATTCGCTGCATTAAGATGGAACTTGGCGAACCTGATGACTCAGGCAGAAGAAGACCGGTTCCTATCGAGGGAAGTGAATTCGAGCTCGAGGTTGACGCTGTAATCATGTCGATCGGTACAAGCCCGAACCCGCTGATCAAAGACACGACCGAGGGACTGGAGGTCAACCGCCGCGGCGGTATCGTCGTAGACGAGGGCGGCCTTACGTCCCGTAACGCCGTCTTTGCCGGCGGAGACGCAGTCACAGGAGCTGCGACAGTAATATCGGCCATGGGCGCCGGCAAAGTCGCCGCGGCCTCCATCGATGAAGCTCTTTCAAAGAAATAATCGGAAAGTTTTAAACTATCAGAACGGTCGCAACTTTATAGCTGTTCAATAATAAAAAAATCTGAATACCCCCATTTCGGCATTAGCGCCGAGATGGGGGTATTAGCTTATGGACTTAATGGCGCTTGTAATGGTTTTGAACCGATTAACAACTATAGAGAAAGTCTATCTCATATTGAAAAAATACAGAAAAAAACAATAAAACATATTGAATATAGAATAATTTATTGATAATATTTTATCAAAAGAAAAAAACTATAGTTTGGGCAGAGATTAATTGAATCCAGAGGGTTTACTCCTATCGAGAGAGAATTGTATCTCCATTTCATACAGGACATACAGTCGCTGAAGAGGCAAATCCCCGCAGGTGGCACTGAACGGGATGAAACTTTCAAGCAAAAGGATCGATTGGATCACCTATTTCTGAATCATAAAGCATATTGATGAGACAGGAGAATGCTGCACGCATTAGTGCGGCATTCTCATTTTTTATCCGAGGTATTCCGCGTGAAGTATTCGATATTGACAAACAATCCCATGGTTTCAGACAAGTTCTCTTCGTCTCACGAAGTACTGTTCTGCGATACTTCAGCCAAAGAAATACTCGGAAAAGCATCTGAGATGATTGCCGAAGGAGATACGATTCTGAACCATCCTCTTTATGGCAGCGTAAAGCCAAATGAGACTCCTTACAGGACGATTCTACTTAAGAAAAAAGGAGACCCTTCTTTCACTCAAATTACAAAAGAAGAATCCGCTGAATTAATAGTAAAGGCTCTCAGAGCGTATGAAAAATTTACTGATAAAAAAGGACAAATTCCGCCGGAAGTTCTGAAAGACTATCAGGTTGTGGACCTTGCCCTTGCGTCAAGCGCAGTGGAATCAGCTGACAGATAATCATTTCATATAAACATGGTTTAAACTGTCGACCAAGCATCGACAGCGAAATAAACAACACAAGCTATTTTCAATACATGTAAAGGAGGCGATCTAAAAATGAGATTGGAAATCGGAAAAATCAATATCACTGATATCCGGTTTGCAGACAGCTCCAAGATTGAAAAAGGAGTTCTCTATGTAAACCCAGATGATCTCAAGCCGGTTGTACTCGAGGATGAACACCTGAAAGATGTCACTTTTGACATTGCAAAACCGGGTGAGTCCGTTCGCATCACGCCGGTAAAAGACGTTATTGAACCTCGAGTAAAAGTAGAGGGAAAAGGCGGAGTATTCCCGGGCATGATTGCTAAGGTTGATACCGTTGGATCCGGAAAGACACTCGCTCTTAAGGGCATGGCTGTCGTTACTGCAGGTAAGATTGTAGGATTCCAGGAAGGAATCATCGACATGACAGGCCCAGGCGCTGAGTACACACCTTTCTCAAAGACTCTCAACCTCGTAATGGTTTGCGAGCCTGTAGAGGATCTCAAGCAGCACGACTATGAGAAAGCCGTTAGAATGGCAGGCTTCAGAGTAGCAACTAAGATCGGTGAACTCGCAAAAGATCTCCAAGCTGACGAGACATGCGTATACGAGACATGCGGCATCAAGGAAGGAATCGAGAAATATCCGGATCTTCCTAGAGTCGGTTATGTATCCATGCTTCAGACACAGGGACTGCTGCACGACACATATGTATATGGTGTAGATGCTAAGCAGATTATCCCTACAATTATCAGCCCAACAGAGGTTATGGACGGAGCTATCGTATCCGGTAACTGCGTATCTGCTTGCGACAAAAACCCTACCTACATCCACCAGAACAACCCGGTTGTAGAGGACATGTTCGCTGAGCACGGAAAGAGCTTCAACTTCGTTTGCCAGATCATCACAAATGAAAACGTTTATCTGGCAGATAAGGAAAGATCTTCAAATATGACAGCTAAGCTGTGCAAGATGCTCGACCTCGACGCTGTAATCGTAACTCAGGAAGGATTCGGAAACCCTGATACTGACCTGATCATGAACTGCAAGAAGATCGAGGCTGAGGGAGTTAAGACTGTAATCGTTACTGACGAGTATGCAGGAAGAGACGGAAAATCTCAGTCCCTCGCTGACGCAGACCCTGCAGCTGACGCTGTAGTAACAGGCGGAAATGCTAACGAAGTTATCATCCTGCCTAAACTCGATAAGGTAATCGGTATGCTCGATTACGTTAACGTAATTGCAGGTGCAAGTGACAAGACACTGAGAGAAGACGGAACACTCGAAGTTGAGATTCAGGTAATCACCGGTGCAACTAACGAGATGGGATTCGGATATCTCAGCGCCAGATAGACCGGGAAAGGAGGACAATAAAATGGCTAAAATCAAAGTAGTTCATTACATCAATCAGTTCTTTGCCGGTATCGGCGGAGAGGAAAAAGCTGACACCCCTGCAGAACTGCACAAGGGTGAGGTAATCGGACCGGGTACTGCATTTGCAGCCGGATTCGGAGATGAAGCTGAAATCGTCGCTACAATCGTATGTGGTGACTCTTACTTCAATGAAAACATCGACGCAGCCAAAGCTGAGATTCTCGGATGGGTCAAGGACCTTGCTCCGGATCTGTTCATCGCAGGACCGGCTTTCAATGCCGGCCGTTACGGAGTTGCGTGCGGAACTATCGCAGCAGCAGTTCAGGAAGAGCTTGGCATCAAGTCCATGACAGGTATGTATGTTGAGAACCCTGGTGCAGATATGTACAAGGACAAGACATACATCATTCAGACCAAGGACAGCGCAGCAGGCATGAGAGATGCAGTCAAGAAGATGACAGCATTCGCGCTCAAGTATGCAAAGGGCGAGAAGATCGGTGCTTCCTGCGAAGACAATTACATGAACCAGGGCGTAAGAGTCAACTTCTTCGAGAAGGAGAGAGGCTCAAAGAGAGCTGTAGATATGCTCATCGCCAAGCTGAACGATAAGCCGTTCACAACTGAGTACCCGATGCCTGACTTCGACAGAGTTGAGCCTAACCCTGCAGTCAAGGATATGGCACACGCTACGATCGCGCTCGTAACATCCGGCGGTATCGTTCCTAAGGGCAACCCTGATCACATCGAGAGCTCAAGTGCTTCGAAGTTCGGTGAATACAGCCTTGCAGGCGTGACCGATCTCGATGCTGACACATTCGAAACAGCACACGGCGGATACGACCCTGTATACGCAAATGAGGATGCAGACAGAGTACTGCCTGTAGACATCATGCGCGATCTCGAGAAGGAAGGCGTTATCGGCAAGCTTCACGAGAAATACTATGCAACTGTAGGTAATGGTACAGCTGTAGCAAGCGCTAAGAAGTACGGCGCAGAAATAGGCAAGAGACTGGTGGCTGACGGAGTAGACGCAGTTATCCTCACCTCCACGTGAGGAACCTGCACACGTTGCGGCGCAACGATGGTAAAAGAGCTCGAAAGAGCCGGACTCCCAGTAGTTCACGTATGTACAGTAACACCTATTTCACTGACAGTAGGCGCTAACAGAATCGTGCCTGCTATAGCTATCCCGCATCCTCTGGGCAACCCTGCTCTTGACAAGGATGAGGAGAAGAAGCTTCGCCGCAAACTCGTCGAGAAGGCTCTCAGAGCACTTCAGACCGAGGTTGACGGACAGAAGGTATTTGAAGACTAGTACGATCATGACCTTGCCATGCGGCGGGCTGTGAGGCTGCCGCATGGCTCACCGATCCTCAGAAGGAATGTACCTATGCCGGAAATAACAGTCTGGACCAAACAGAATGCAGCGGTCATTGACCAGCTTGAGACTGCCGGAAGATTTATAGCTGATGAACGGTATATACGCCGGGAACTTGAAGACACGACTGACATCATGCTGTTTATCTACCGCTGGCTCTCTGATCACATGCCTTCTGCGTCTGTAAGGCCCCAGGATGTTTCATTTCCGGTCTGGGTCTCCTTCGACAGGGAGGCAACGATGAGACCTGAGGACGGTTATGCCGTTCTCGAGCTCAGAGTGCAGGAGGCGCTGGTGACTCCTGTCAACATTGAAAAGTGGACCCGCATCACCAACTACTCATACATTCCTCTGAATGAAGAGGATGAAACTGAGCATAACAGCCTTCTCAGGAGCATGGGCATAAGCAATGCTCAGGCTGTGATGTCGGATTTCTATCCGAAAATAAAGAAAAAGATAATCGCAAGCTGGGACAGGCTGTTTGACGATTCTGTCAGAGCCGGAAACAGAAATGCATACGGACTTATGTGGGAGGTGAAAAAGGAATGGGTGAAAAATGCTGTAATGTGACACTCTACTCCCCACAGTCCAAGGCTGTGTGGCAGGAACTGCAGAACATAGGCTCGGCGTATTCGAGACGCGAATATGTGCAGAAAAAGTACGAAGAAAGCGCTCCCATATTCCTTACAGCCTATGATGCATATATCCGGGAAGCAGAGAAGATAGTGCCGAGGCCTGAGCCATGGGCATATCCGTACTGGGCATTCGGGTCACTCGATCAGGTCGATACATCGGGCGGCGGAAGAATCATGACCTTGTCCGTTCCGGTATCTGAGGCGGTCTTCTTCGATCAGTACGACTGGTATAAAGTTCTTCGTCTTTCGTACATCGGCAGTGATGAAAAGGATGAGGCAGAATTCAGGCGTGAACTCGAGAGGCGGGGAATCAAGGACCCGTCCGAGGCTGTGCTCAAACCATTTTACCCGGATATAAAAAGGAAGATAACGGACAGCTGGAAGAAGATCTTCCGGCATGACGCGGAAATAAGAAAGGCTCTAATGAACGGCACAGAACCTGAGATAGAAGGGGTAAGGGCTGTTCAGGCAGGACTCTGGTATATCAAAAAAGAATGGCTCATATGAGCCATTACTTATAAGTCAGCCGATAAGCCATTCTTCACGCAGCTCCCAGCAGAGTCCCACGATATGTGAAGGGTCCTGAGGCTTTACGGTGTAGATGCACTCCCAGCTCTTAAGCACTTTCTGCTTAAGAAGAGGGTAGAAGTTGCCGGCGCTGCCATTTATGAGAGATGCCGGATTGGAGATCCCGTATCTTGCAAGCTCGGCTTCGTGAGCAAGCTCATCTGACTCGTCAGCGGGATAGTAGATGTGATTGATCATGTGCTCCCACACCTCGTCATTGGCGAGGATATAGGAGCCTTCCGGAATGTCGAGCCTGAGAAATACATCGTCAGATGATTCGGGTATGGCATCTGTACCTTCGGGACTCAGCCAGACAGGGTAGAGAAGCCCTTCCGGAATGGAGATGCGGCTCCTGGCCATAGACGTAAGCATCCGGTACAGAGACGCATAGTGATCAGTAATAGTTGTGTATTTCTGACGGATGAAATCTTCGCGGACTGTGTACACACCCTTAGTTCGAAGATTTTCGAGGACCTGGGGATCCTGCCTGGTTACAAAAATCATATTCCTGCTACCTTTCTGCAAGCCTCAAGCATGCGTTCTGTCTGAGACTCAGGCGTGACACCGCGGTCATTGCCAAGCAGCTGTGTCAGAAGGGCATAGAAGAATGCAATGGTCATGTCATTGACAAGAATGATGTCGTCCTGGGGTCTTTGTCCTTCGAGAAGAGGAAGCAGCAGAAGAAGATTTCTGTCCTGAAGACTAGTCGTTCTGAACATGGCTTCGAGGAAGACATCAGAGGATGTATCTCTTTCAGGCGGGAACAGTTCCAGATACTCCCTGATGACATCCGGGAGATCCGCGCTGTGACGGCTGAAGAAAAGCGTATTGTATTCTTCAGGGTTATTGAATGCGTGATTGCAGAAAATCTCCCAGGAAAGCATGTAGATATCTGCATCGTAAGATTCATCGTTATCAGGATCGAGCTCTGAGCTGGATACGACCATGTCGTTTGTGTATTCCTGCAGAGCATGCACACATGCAAAGAGAACCAGCTCGTCTATGTCACGGAAATATCTGTAGATGAGGGCGCTGTTCATTCCGACCCTGGCACCCAGAGACCTGGCTGATACAGACTGTATGCCGCTTTCGTGGATCATATCCATGGTTGCATTGATCAAAGATATTTTGTTGTTCCTTATTGTCTCTGCAGACATGGAGGGTCTGCCCATATTTACGCACTCCTTTATTGCTGAACTGCTGAAACAGGCGATAAAAAGGCCGGTTTCGCACCTTGTTAACAGAATATTAACAACTGCGGTGAGACTGTTACAAGTAATTAATGAGAATTAATTAAACTTGTTAAAAAAATACTTTACAGTACAATAGGTTTTTTCTATAATGCATGTAAAGAAAACGCGTTTAATAAACAAGTTTTCAATAATGTAGCTACAGAAAACACTTATCACTACCGCTAACGTACATCGCTATCGCTATTAAAGTATTTCAGCAAGAAAGGAGTACGTAAATGAAACTCAAGATCGGCAACATCCAGGTCAAGGATGTAGTTCTTGGTGCTCAGGACGGCTTTGCAGATGGCGTTCTTACCATCAATAAGCAGGCAGCAATCGACTACCTGATGGGTATGGACGATCATATTACAAGTCTCGATATAGTTATCGCTCACCCTGGCGATGACACAAGAATCGTACCTGTAATCGAAACAATCGAGCCAAGAATGAGAGTTGACGGAAGAACTCTGTTCCCGGGAGTTACTGATGAAGTAGTACCTGCAGGTGACGGAGAACTCAAAGCCCTCAAGGGATGCTGTGTAACCGTAGTAGGCGGAACATGGGGATCCTTCGGTGACGGAGTCATCGATATGGGCGGTGAAGGTGCAAAGCACACTTACTGGTCCAAGCTCATCAACATCTGCCTCGTAGGTGAGACAGACGAAGAGTTTGAACGTTATGAACAGCAGAAAATGAACCACGCACTCAGATGGGCAGGTCACAGATTTGCTGAGTATCTCGGAAAGATTGCTAAGTCAGTAGCTGCAGAGGATTTCGAAGAGTATGAATTCGAGCCGGTTGCTGACAGAGCAAAGAAGAACAATGGTCTTCCTAATGTAGCAATCGTACTGCAGCCGCAGTCACAGATGGAGGCACTTGGATACAATGACCTCTGGTACGGATGGGACCTGAACAAGTTCCTGCCTACATTTGTAAGCCCGACAGAAGTTCTTGACGGTGCTATGATCTCCGGATCCTTCATGCCGGCATCCTCAAAGTGGTCTACATATGAGATGCAGAACTTCCCTACAATCAAGGAACTCTTCGCAGAGGACGGCAAGAGCCTGAACTTCGTAGGAGTAATCCTCTCGATGCTCAATGTAGCACTCGACCAGAAGGAAAGAGCTGCAATCATGGTAAGAAGCATGGCTCTCAACCTCGGCGTTGACTACGCTATCGTAACTGAAGAAGGTTACGGAAACCCTGATGCTGACTATGTACGCTGCCAGGTCATCCTCGAGGATGCAGGCATCCCTGTAGTAGGTATCTCCAACGAGTGTACAGGCCGTGACGGATTCTCCCAGCCGCTTGTAACACTCGATTCAAAGATGAACGCGCTTGTTTCCTCAGGAAACGTATCGCAGCTCTCAGACCTTCCTGCATGCAAGACAGTTATCGGATGTCTCGAAGCAATGAACAGAGACGGAATGTCCGGAAGCTGGGGCTATGATGAGAAGCTTGGCAAATCCGCAAGAGATGACGGCTCGATCATCATGGAAGACAACAACTGGTTCTGCGGAGACCACATCAGCGGTTTCTCAGTTAAGACCATGAAAGAATTCTAGAGGAAGGGAGGCAGAGACATGAAGAAAGTAATTTGCTACGTCAACCAGTTCTTCGGCGGAATCGGCGGAGAGGACAAGGCTGACCAGGAACCATACATCGTTGAAGGCGTTGTAGGTCCTACAATGGCGATCAATGCAGCCCTCAAGGATGCAGAGGTTACTCATACAGTAGTATGCGGTGACAACTTCATGGGATCCAACACAGAAGAAGCCGTTT
>CADAJM010000055.1 GCA_902788245.1 uncultured Eubacteriales bacterium
ATCAAGGGAACTTACATGGACAACTTCAAGAAGATCTGGGATCTGTACATCACTGACTCCGCTCAGGATCCTACATCTCTGACAACAGCTACAGGCGATCAGGCTGAAGCTGAATTCGGCGAAGGCAAAGCGGTATTCTATCAGAATGGTACATGGGAGTGGGCTGCACTTACAGCAGATAAGTTCCAGCTGAACCCTGATGATATCACAATGATCCCGATCTACTGCGGCGTTGACGGCGAAGAAAATGCAGGACTGTGCTCTGGTACAGAGAACTGCCTCGCAGTAAATAGTCAGGCTTCCGAGGCTAATCAGCAGGCTACACTCGACTTCCTGAAATGGTGTGTAACATCCGACAAGGGAATCGAAGTACTCAGCTCGATCGGCGACATCCCGTTCAAGAAGGCTCCTGAGTCAGCAAACGGATTCTCCAGGGCCGGCGCTGAAATGCTCGCTAACGGCAACTACGCCTGCACATGGGCATTCACCTTCACACCAAACGTAGACAGCTTCCGTGCTACACTCGTGACTGCTCTTGCAGCTTACTCTGCAGATCCGTCCGATGCTAACTGGGACGGCGTTGTTAAGGCGTTCGTTGACGGCTGGGCTTACGAGTACGATGTAGAGAACAACTAATACTCACTCCTTTTAGCTGATAGCTAATAAATGGCAGAGGCGGGCGATACTCGCCTGCCCCTGCTTTTTAATAAAAGCTTATAGGTAATCAAAAGAGAAAGGAGATGAGCGTTTTGCGCAAAAAGAAAAAGAAACACGATCACTCCACCGTGAACAGTGTTCTGATCCGCAGACCGATACAGCGCTGCTTTCCGCTGTTCATACTCCCGACATTTGCATGCTTTGTTATTGGCTTCGTATGGCCTTTCCTTCAGGGTATTTATCTCAGCTTCTGCACTTTCAATACTCCAAGGGATGCAAAGTGGGTAGGATTCCAGAACTATGTCAGAGCATTTACTGATGCCGGATTCCGTCATGCTTTCTGGAATACGGCGGCATTCGCGGTAGTTTCGATCATACTCATTAATGTGCTGGCGTTTTTCATCGCTTACGCACTGACTCAGCATATTAAAGGAGCAAACCTGTTCCGTACGGTGTTCTTCATGCCTAACCTCATCGGAGGCGTCGTACTTGGATACATATGGTCGATGATCTTCGATGCCATACTTAAAGGCTATAACACATATCTGACAGCTAACGCCACATACGGTTTCTGGGGACTGGTCATACTCGTGGCATGGCAGCAGATAGGATATATGATGATCATCTACATCGCAGGTCTTCAGGCTGTTCCGGGCGACATGCTGGAAGCTGCAAAGATAGACGGCGCTACCGGCTGGCAGACTCTTACAAGAGTCATCATACCTAATGTGATGCCGTCGATCACCATTTGCACATTCCTGACGCTGACGAATTCATTCAAACTGTTCGACCAGAACTTAGCTTTGACCGGAGGAGCTCCTTCAGTCATGCTTGAGAACACCAAGGTCAACATGACAGAGCTGCTCGCGCTGAATATCTTCTCAACATACAACATCAATAAGAATTATCACGGTGCCGCACAGGCTAAGGCCGTGGTATTCTTCATTCTTGTTGCGGTGCTGGCACTCGCTCAGCAGAGAGCTACCAGGAGCAAGGAGGTGCAGCAATGAATAAAAAGCACTATAAGAAATTTACTCCGCTCAGCAAGGTCGTCTCTGCGATATTCGTTGTGCTGTGCATAGCATGGATAATGCCGATCTTCGAGGTAGTAATAAACTCGTTCAAGTCGAATGCATCAATCAATACAAATGCATTCTCGCTTCCTACTGCAGAAAGCTTTGTAGGATTCGCGAACTACATAAAGGGCATGACTTTCGGTAATTATCCGTTCATGAAGTCCGTCGGATACAGCTTTTTCATCACGATTGCTTCGGTATTCCTGATACTGCTGTTCACATCGATGTCTGCATGGTACATTGCCCGTGTAAACTCAAAATTTGCCAACATTTTCTACTATCTCTGCCTGTTCAGCATGATCGTTCCTTTCCAGATGGTGATGTTCACTCTGACGTTCACGGCAGATAATCTGAAGCTGAATACACCTTGGACTATCCCGGTCGTATATCTGGGATTCGGAGCGGGACTTGCGATATTCATGTTTGCGGGCTTCGTAAAAGGCCTGCCTCTTGAGATAGAGGAGGCGGCCGCGATAGATGGTTGCGGACCGATACGTACGTTCTTCTCAGTAGTCCTGCCTATGCTGAAGCCGACACTTATTTCAGTCGGCATCCTTGAGACCATGTGGGTGTGGAATGACTACCTGCTCCCGTACCTTGTACTCGACAGGACCAAATACATGACGATCCCTATCCATGTACAGTATCTCAAGGGAAGCTACGGCTCGGTAGACCTCGGCGCTACGATGGCGGTAATCATGCTTTCCATGCTGCCGATCATCATCTTCTACATGGCGCTCCAGAAGCACATCATCAAGGGTGTGGCTGCAGGAGCCGTAAAGGGTTAATCTTATGAAAAATACAGAGCGCACAGCAGGAATACTTATGCCACTATTTTCCATCCCGTCTCCGTACGGGATCGGGACTCTCGGTCTTGAGGCAAGGAAGTTTGTCGACTTTCTGCACGCCGCGGGACAGAGCTGCTGGCAGATGCTTCCGGTAGGACCGATAAGCTACGGAGACTCTCCGTATCAGAGCTTTTCTTCTTACGCCGGCAGTCCGTATTATGTGGATCCGGATATCCTGATCGAAGACGGACTGCTGACGAAAGAAGAGGTAAGTTCCCCGGATTTCGGACAGGATCCTGAAAAGATCGATTACGGAAAGCTTTACGAGAACAGGATCGGACTGCTCAGAAAGGCAGCCCGGAGAGGCATTGCCAGAGACAGGGAGGCGTTTTCCGCTTTCATCAGAAAGAAAGCGTGGCTTCCTGATTACGCGCTCTTCATGGCGCTGAAACAGCACTTCGATTCACGCCCGTGGTTCGAGTGGCCTGATGAGGACATAAGGCTGCACAGACCTGAGGCCTGCGCAAAATGGAGAAGTGAGCTCCGCGAAGAAGTGGAAATGTATGAATACATACAGTTCCTGTTCTATCGCCAGTGGGCACAGCTGAAGGCATACGCAAATGATGCCGGCATCTCCATTATCGGTGATCTTCCGATATATGTTGCGCTTGATTCCGCAGACGTCTGGGCAGAACCTCACTGGTTCCGGCTGGATGAAAAGAACATTCCCGTAGAGGTTGCCGGAGTTCCGCCTGATCTGTTCAATGCGGACGGACAGCTTTGGGGAAACCCGCTGTATGACTGGGATGCAATGGAGGCAGACGGTTTCAGCTGGTGGGTCCGCAGGATAGCCGGTGCGGGAGAACTGTTCGACAGGATACGCATCGACCACTTCAGAGGGATCGAGAGTTATTTCGCCGTTCCATATGGAGAGACTTCCGCACGGAACGGACACTGGGTCAAGGGACCCGGGATCCGGCTCGTGGACACACTTAAGGAACGTTTCCCGCAGCTTGATTTCATAGCGGAAGACCTTGGCTATTCAACACCTGAGGTCAGGCAGCTGCTTAAGGAATCAGGATTCCCGGGCATGAAGCTGCTGGTAGCCGCTTTTGACGCCATGAATAACACGGCATTCAGGCCTCATAATTTCGTAAGCAACTGCATTTGCTATACCGGCACTCATGACAACCACACGCTGGCAGGCTGGCTTGCAATAGCCGGCGAGGAGGAACTGTCAACTGCAAAGCAATACTTCGGTCTGAACGAAGAGGAAGGCTTCTGCAGGGGAGTCCTCCGCGGGGGCATGAGTTCCGTTGCGAGGCTGTTCGTCGCACAGATGCAGGACTGGCTGGAACTCGGCGATGAGGCCAGGATAAACGCACCGGGAGTACCTATGGGTAACTGGACCTGGAGGATGAGACCCGGCGCAGCCACAGAAGAACTCGCTGAGGAAATATTAAAAATGACCCGGCTTTACGGCCGGACAGCTCCGGAATAACTACCAACTAAAGGGCGCCTGATCACTCCACGATCTGATCTTTCGTCCTAAAGAAAGGAGGAACTATCCGCCGGCTCGCGGTGCGGCAGTGTGGAGACCTGTCGTAATGCGGCGCGTCCCTTGCGGGCGGTCGCGAGGCACTCGGGAGGAGTCCCGTTTGTCAGGGCTGTATATATGGCAGAAGTAATCATAAAAGGGTTAAAAAAGGTATATGACAACGAGGTAACTGCAGTCCATGACGTCAACATCGATATCAAGGACAAGGAGTTCATCGTACTGGTCGGACCATCGGGCTGTGGTAAATCCACAACGCTCCGCATGGTAGCAGGACTTGAGGACATCAGCGGCGGCGAACTTTATATCGACGGCAAGCTGATGAACGATATCTCGCCTAAGGACCGCGATATCGCAATGGTATTCCAGAGCTATGCTCTGTATCCGCATATGACGGTCCGTGAGAACATGGCCTTCGCCATGAAGCTGAAAAAGGCTAAACCGGATGAGATCGATAAGAAAGTAAATGAAGTCGCGGAGATCCTCGACATCACACAGTATCTGGAGCGCAGACCAAAGGCTCTGTCCGGCGGTCAGCGCCAGCGTGTTGCTATCGGCCGCGCCATGGTACGTGATCCTAAGGTGTTCCTCATGGACGAGCCTCTTTCGAATCTCGACGCTAAGCTGAGAAACCAGATGCGTGCTGAGATCATAAAGCTCCGTCAGCGCATCAACACCACGTTTATGTATGTAACGCATGACCAGACAGAAGCCATGACTCTCGGCGACCGTATCGTTATCATGAAGGATGGATATGTGAACCAGATAGGCACGCCTCGTGATGTGTTCAACAAGCCGGTCAACCTGTTTGTTGCGGGATTCATAGGAATGCCTGTGATGAATTTCTTCGAAGGATGCAGGCTGCTGCTTGAGGGCGGAAAGTATTATGCGGAGATACGCGGAGTAAAATTTGAACTCTCGGACTTCCAGCAGAAAGCGCTTAAGCATAATGGTCAGGCGCCATGCGACATAATTGCGGGTATCCGTCCGCAGCACATCCGTGTCGGTTCAGGCGAACTTACAGCTGTGATCGAAGTATCCGAACTCCTTGGTTCCGAGTACAACCTCCATGCCCGCAGCGGAGATGATGAGGTCGTAATGGTCATTCCGACCATCGGACTGGCAGAAGATGTTTCGATGGGAAGCAAGGTGCACTTCGATGTGATGCCTGAGCTCATCCAGCTCTTCGATAAGGAGACAGGAAAGAACCTCATCTGGTACGATAAGGAAGCGGCAGAGGCTCATGCACCTGTATGCAAATCATATGATTTCGAATGATAATCACTTAAAACTGCACAAACCAAAAGGAGGTCTTCCATGAAGACCTCCTCAGACCGTAGACAAAGCCCAAGTTTCAAAATACTGAAGCTTGGGCTTTTCTCATGCGTATGAAAATTGGGATTTGAAGAAAAATGAGGAAATAGAGGTCAAAAGATCATCGAAAAGGCCCCCGTCAGGACCTTTCTTAGGCCGTTTACTTAAGATATTTGCCAGCTTTTTCATGTTCATACATGCGAAAGTCAGGCCAACTTTCATGGCCATCTTTTCCTTTCCGACCTGCTGGGTGTACCTCATAGCATGAATCTCTTTGGCAGTTCCGAAGACCCTCTCAATGGTTTCCTTTCGCTTGTTGTAAAGATCTTTACCCTCGGGAGTAAGCCGTATATCTTCGCACATATCCATGTAGTCCTACCATACATACCATTAACAAAAGGTGTCTCAGAGCTGCGCACAGAGACGGAAAATTACGGCATAAGAAAAAGACTCGGCCTCACATGGGAAATGAAAGCTATTCCAGCAATTGGGCACGTAAAGTTGACATATATGACAAGTATTTCCAGGGAATGCTAATAAAAACATATGAAAGCGGGGCAATAGCTGTCGATGCGGATAAGATAATAAAGGAACTGCTGGCGGAATAGAATTATATATAGTGCTGATAGATGATGATTATATCTGTTAAAACAGGGATGGTGTAGCGTACCTCCTTTCCAATTCACATCAGTAATTGATTACACTTTTGATTACACTTTGATTACAGGGTCCTGAACGCCAGTGATTGCAACTGCTTCAAAACGTGCGTGTCGTTCAAATCCCCCTCTCTCCGCCATCAGAGAGTCGTTCTAAGAGCGGCTCTTTTGCTTTGTAAGGGTTGAAAAGACTGGGTTTGAAAGATTTGTGCAATAAGATTTTCAGCTGTGCAGATGTATCCAGAATTTGGATACACTCAGACGCTTCTGGATACACCTGCGATAATTGTGATCAGGCTAGTGCTCTTACGAAGTTGTTATACTTCTCAACCTCATCACTTCTGTCGAAATAGTAATTGTTTAAAGTAGTTCTTTCATCCATATGACCTGCAATCTGCCTCGAAGTATTAAGATTGAGTCCTCCATCGATCATAGTCGATATCATAGTCTTCCTGACTTTGTGGATACTCTTTTCTTCTATTTCAAGCTCCCTGCAGTAGGTAGTGATAGCCTTCTGGATAGCAGTATAGGTGTTGAGAGGTTTTTCATGAGGACAGAAGATATATCCGTCAGTTCCCATTCCGAGCGCTTCTCTCTTTGTCCTGATCTCAGAAATAATTGCTTTAGCATCAGGGGTCAGAGGCACCTGTCTGTCTCCAAAGGTTCCCTTGGTACCGTCTATTACTTCACCTGTGGGATACCTGAGCATACGTTGAACAGTCAGGGTGTTGCCTTCAACGTCACTGAACTTCAGCGCAGATAATTCGCTTACCCTCAGCCCTGTGTAAAACATGAATACTATGCCGAGAGGGACAAAGCGCTGGACGTAGTTGCGTCCGCCTTGATATACATCCCATGCGTGCCTGATTATCTGCTGCTCTTCAGTCCTGTTGAATACTTGGGTGTGATCGGCTTTTTTACGCTCGGGTGTCAGCACTCTTTTCTTGTCAACTTTGACCTTCAGAAACTCATTCGATCTAACGATTTCTGAGTCGACTGCGAACTCCAGCATCTGACGGATTATCAGAGAGAAGTTGCCATACTGGTGATTCCCCATATTGTACTTGCGAATCATCTCATGGACCCATGTGTCGAGCTCAAGCTTAGTGAGCTTTGTGATAGGTCTTTTGATGATAGGGGAGTCTTTGTAGTATCTGTTCCAGTCTTTCTGGACGCGTATGACTGTTGACTCAACAACATGCAATCTCTTGTATTCTATCCATAGTGGATACAGATCTTCGAGAGTACATGCTTCTTTAGCAAGATCTTTATCATGCGAGACATAATGCTCACATATCATATCAATCAGATCATCTCTGTTTGATTTGACTATGAGTCTGCGGCCTTCTTTCTTGCTGTCGTCAGGCAGGTGAGAACGCCATCTGCCATCTTTGCCTTGATAAATTGTGTATGGATGTTTTTCTAGGATTTTCTCCTTCCTGGACTTTCTCATATCGTTTTCGACGTCCCTCAGGTCGATGGTACCATTTTGAGAGATATACGACAAGATTTCGGTAGGAGTAAATTGCATCTCAAGGAGATGCGTGTCGGTCGTGACAGCCGTGACAGTGTTAGCGGGAGTTGTCCTCCTTGCTGTCACAGCCGTCACAGCTGTCACAGATTTCAAAGGACAGTATTCTGCCATCAGCATGTGTCCTGCTGTAGCTGTATGCTATCCCTTCATCTAGCAGGAGGCTGCTCTTGTACTGATTGACATATTTTGTAATGACATTGGTGCCGACCGACTGATCACCAAGTTCGTTAAGCAATTCAGTAGCTGAACTCTTCCATATCCTGTGTCTTTGAGAGATAAAAATATACTGCATGATTATACCTATCCTTTCTCATTCAAAAAAGGCCCCCTTAGAAGGGAACCCCGATAATAATGTTTTTAACGTTCTTCTCTGTCTCTGTGATCCTTTCGAAGGGCCTTAATATGATCACCGCGGCAGTGTTCAAGTTCGGTTTTTATGTCGTCACGGACCTGGGTACTACGTTCCAGTGTGAAATCAGCAGTCCGTATATCCTTGCGCAGTTTACTGATCTTTGCAGTTAATCCGTCTCTTTCAGCCTTCAATTGTTCTATCTGATCAGGATCAGATGCACGCCTCAGTTTATTTCTTACCTTGTTTCTGGCTTCGGAAAGCTCTTCCATTTTATGTTCTGAATCAGTTATGAAAGCGCTCACATCTTCATCCGTTCTGAGACGTTCCCGTGCCATAAGTCTCGCGCAGGCTGAGTATTTATCACACATACGCCCGGCTTCACGCATCTCATGTGAGAGCGGCTTGTGTTTTTTCTTCGGGCGGTAACCGAGAAGATACAGATAGTGAAGATAAAGTCCGTATAGGCCTCCAATCTTTCGTGCAGTTCTTTTCGTCCCATGGACAGGGATGCGTTTATGCTTTGGAGACTTCATGGTTATGAGATGATTTTCACGGTTGACCGCAACGATCTTGTAATCATTAGCATTGACTCTTTGAACTATCCTGTCTAGTTCATAATCCTCACCAAGCCGGTACAGTCTTACAGCTTTCTGTGAATTTACAGACCTGATAGTCGGATACTTCCTTGAGTAGCTGTAGCTGATGATATATCCCTGTTGCTTCATCAGATTGATGAAAGTGGGGAAATTGGTGCTGAGTGAGATTGCTTTATCTATAGCTTCACGCATCAGATTGTATCTGGTCGGCTCTCCGTTCTTTTCGGCAAAGTGTATCTGTCTCGGAGTTTTCCCGCGCGGTTTTTCTATAACTGAAAGTCCGTTTTCAAGGCATATCTCATCAGATAATCTGCGCAGTCTGCTGTATGCAGCCTTGTTGTCATTGAATTTCTTTCCATCGATAAAGGAGACAGAACAGCATACAAGGTGGCTATGGAGATGATCGCGATCCAGATGGGTAGCAACCAGTACCTGATACTTGTCTCCCCACATCCTGCGTGCGAGTTCTACTCCAAGCTGATGACATTGCTCAGGTGTTACTTCGCCCGGTTTGAATGACTGATAACAGTGATAGGCGACATTACCGCCGGTCTTCCCGAAGAGAGTCTGCGTGTTGATCATCTCCTCAAGAGCTGTATCAGCAGAGCAATTCACTCCAGTTACATAACATGCTTTTTCAGATCCTGCTGTAGTATCTGAGGTCGTTTTGTCTCCATTCATTGCGTACCTGATGACTGAGGCCAGATCATCTTCTGATGTTTTTTCAGGATTGGATGCATAATCAACGACACGTTTAAGGCTGTCTCTGACGGGCCATATCTTAGTCGTTGCCATCCGTGTTCACCTCCGGCTTTGGGTAAATATGCCTCATAAGCTGCAAAGTTTCGACCATTATTCTGAGCAGATCTGCATAAATATCATCACAGAATTTCTGCGTTACTGGGTCAGAAGATCGTCTTTTCATGTCGCTTACGGCTCCGATCACTTCGTTGATCCTGAGAAAACTCTCTTCGATCTCTTTCGCAGGAAGCTCTTTCGGTACGACTTTCATTGCTATCTGCCTGAGGTATTCTGAGACGCTCAGGCGACTCTTTTTTGCATTGCGTTCTATCTTTTTCTTTTCTTCCGGGGTCACTCTGATGTTGATCCCGAGGTTTCTCTGTCTGTTTGCCATATAAATTTTCCTTTCCTAAGACAATTTTTTTCATACATGATTCTTTTGTAATAACTGATAGGGGTTGCAGGGGCAGGAGCCCCTCCCGGTATTGCCACATGTGGCAGTGCCGCGGCTATTATCACGGGCGGAGTCTCCGGCTGGCGATACATAGCCTATGCTCGCTACTCTTATGGACAGACCTCCGGCTGCCCATAGTGGCAACACCCGTGGCGATACACGGATATTGATTCTCTTCATAATCTGGCAATACAGTATGGCAACACTTGTAAGCCGCACTTATGACGGCAATGACGCTAATGACGGCATATCGCTCCTAGAGCAGGGAAGCGTCATAAGCGTCATGAGCGTCATCACTATAAGCAGAGTCCAATTTGACAGATGCGTCTGTTAAACTGTCTGAGCCAGTGCAGGAATCATCTGCGACCGTGAACACATAGTTGCGCTCGCTGGACACGCGTACACTGCTATAGGTGATCCCAAGTGGGAGCAGCACTTCATCATGAAACTTCGACAGTGCTCTGCTCAGAGCATGCGGCTTGACATGAGGAAGTCCGATCTCTTTGAGCAGTG
>CADAJM010000056.1 GCA_902788245.1 uncultured Eubacteriales bacterium
GTTTTATTTATGTTCAATACCACCGACACTTCTGAAGTAAACAGGACTATGGGTAAAGTTAAGTTTGGGACAAAAGATTATGCGTTAATAGGTCAGGCTGCAGCATTGATGGCTATCTGTTCATGGATATCTATCCCTGCCGCCGTGCCGTTTACCATGCAGACCTTTGCGGTCTTTCTGACGGTCGGTCTGCTCGGAGGTAAACGGGGCACCGTCGCAGTGCTTGTATATCTCCTGCTCGGTGCAGTCGGCCTCCCGGTATTCTCGGGATTCTCCGGCGGACTCGGTCACATAATGGGGCCGACCGGCGGCTATATGCTGGGATTTATTGCAACAGCCCTTGTGATGTGGGGTGCAGAGAGATTTGCAGGCAGCAGCAGTAAGGTTCTCGTAGCCTCTATGATTGCAGGCCTGCTTGTCTGTTACGCATTCGGTACCGCGTGGTTCATTGTTGTCTATTCCAAGAGCAGCGGTGCCATAGGCATCGGAGCAGCTCTCAGCATGTGCGTTATTCCGTATATAATCCCGGACGCACTCAAAATCGCATTGGCTGCCCTTTTGACCAAAAGACTGAAAAGGCATGTGCCGGCATAAATAATAAAGAAACAAAAGATTCTCTGCGAGCACACAATCGCAGAGAATCTTTTTAATTCCATAAAGTAATTTAATTAATATGCCGTTTCAGTTTACTAGAAGCACTTCTCTATCATCGCCTGATCCGGTTCTTTAGCCGTCAGACTTCCGACTGCAAAGTATACGATTCCGGATACTATCAGACCCACTATTATCTCGTGTATTCCAAGCGGAAGAATCTTTACCCTGTTAAAGAATATGAACACCGCAAGACCTGTTATGACCGAGGCAAGACAGGCCGTGCTGTTTCCTTTCTTCCAGTATAGACCCCCTATGATAGGCCAGAAGAAAGTAGCTTCGAGTCCGCCGAACGCAAAGAGGTTGATCCATACGATAACATCAGGCGGATTAAAGGCCAGCAGGCATCCTATGATACCTATGGCGGCGGTAAGTGCAAAGCTGTAGCGCGGCACTTTGTCAAAGGCCTCGTCGTAGACGTGGTCGTTGACTGCCTCTGTACCGAGCGGCACTTTTTTTATGTAGTGAAGATATATGTCCTTGATGATTGTCGCCGATGCGAGTATCAGCAGTGAGTCTATTGTGGACATCACCGCAGCAAGCGGCGCCGCGAGGAAGAGGCCCGCAGCCCACGCCGGCATGTACTGCATGACGACATACGGAATTACCATATCCGTGCTCTCAAGTCCCTCTGCAGGAAGGAGCGGATAAGCCAGGGTTCCTGCAAGGTGCATGCCTATCATGAGAATTCCGATTACAACCGTGCCGTAGATCATCGCCTTGTGCATGGACTCGGTGTCTTTAAAGCCCATGCAGCGGACTGCCGTCTGAGGCAGTCCGAGCACTGCGATTCCCACGAGTACCCAGAAAGATATAAGTGCACCCGGACGCAGTGCGGCAATCTCGGCTCCGTACTCGCCTTTGCCCATCAGATCCCAGCCGGGATTGCCTGCATCAAGCGAGCCAACTATATTCTCCATTCCCCCGCCGCTCTTAATCACAAAGAACAACAGCAGAAATGTGCCGCAGGTCATGACTATACCCTGCACAGTATCGGTCGTAACCACGGCCTTAAAACCGCCGACCGAAGTATATATGATTACGACAGCACCGAAGAGCAAGAGCCCTGCCCAGTACGGAAGGCCCGTCACGGACTGTATGAGAGTTGCCCCGCCTATGAACTGCGCTATCATCTGAGTCGTAAAGAAAATAACCATTGCAACGCCGCAGATTATGACGACAGCCGGCGAATTGTATCTCGCTCTCAGGTAGTCGTTTATCGTAACGGCATTGGTGCGCCTGGCCACCATGGCAAATTTCTTTCCGAGTACGCCAAGCGTCAGGAAAGTCGCTCCGATCTGAACTCCGGCAACCCAGGACCAGGACATGCCGAAACTCGATGCGAGTCCGGGTCCTCCGAGGAAAGAACTCGCGCTTGTATATGTCGCAACCAGTGTCATGGCGAGCACCACTCCGCCCATGCTGCGAGAGCCTACGAAATAATTAGTGAGAAATCCCTTGTCCGAATTCTCTCTTGCGGACTTCCTGCTCATGCTGATGCCGAGCAAGAGGTTTATCAGAAGGTATCCTATCAGGATAATCAGTACAGCAGTGCCTTTACTCATCCTGCGCACCTCCCTTCTCGCCGTCTTCGAGATCAAAATTCACGAAGACCTTCTTGAGAAGATACGCAACACCTACCACGGCAACCACGAACATGCCGGGTGTCGACAACAGCCACCAAAGCGGCATGCCGGCGATTCTGATTCCGCTTCCGGAAAGTCCGTAAGCAAATCCCACGTTCCACAGAAAGCATATAGCAAACAGTATAAGCGTGGCGCGTGCCTCGCGTCTTACCTGCTTGTCTTTCTGCTCCCGACTCATCTTTTCTTTCTTTTCCAACTCGCGTCTCCTTTCACATGTGCCTCAAAAGAAAAAACCACCATACAAAGACGGGTGGCATGAAGTTTCTTTATTATTTGCACCTTGGGTATAGCTTCCCGATGGGAATACCATCCGTCAATGAAACTCTACCATAAACGTACGGTTTTTTGAAGATAAAACTCTCTTTTTTCTTTATTGCGAGCCCGAAAAGTGCTACTGTTAATACTGTCATTCAAAGAACAATCAGCAATGGCAAACAGTCGTTGATTATTCATAAAGAGAAGTGGTTCTAATAAACCGAGGATAAAAGATGAACGAGAAGCGCAAACTATTCATACATGGATATAAGAATGGACTTCCGATTGGTGCCGGCTACTTTGCCGTAGCCGTCTCTCTCGGTATTGCCGCGCGCGACTACGGATTCTCTGCTCTTCAAGGTTTCCTTGCAAGTCTGTTTACATATGCATCTGCAGGTCAGTACATGGCCTTCAATCTGTACAACGTAGGCGGAACACTCATCCAGCTTATTATTCTCACAATTATAATCAATGCCAGATACATACTCATGGGCTTTGCGCTCAATCAAAGGATGCCCGAGGGCACCCCTCTCGGTACACGCATGCTTGTGTGCACATGCATCACCGATGAGATATTCGGCATCACAATAGCCCGTCGGGGAGCACCTTCTCCATATTACACATTCGGTGCACTCATAGCTGCAGTCCCTCTCTGGGCGCTCGGCACAGCTACAGGAATCAGCATGGGCAACATTCTCCCTGTTTCGATAGTCAGCGCACTTTCCGTAGCGCTCTTTGGCATGTTCATCGCATCGATAATCCCCGAAGGTCGAAAGGACAAAGCCATTCTCGCTGCGATATTTGCAAGTTTTGCATTCTCTTATGCATTTGCAAAACTCCCGGTTATCTCCGAGATATCCTCGGGAAACAGAACAATACTGCTGACAGTTCTTATTAGTTCTGTCTTCGCAGCACTCTTCCCTCGCACGGAAGGAGGCAGCGATGAAAACTAATATCTATCTCTACATACTCACGATGATATTTACAACATGGTTGATGAGAGTCTCATCATCTCTTGTAATGAAAAAACCGATTAAAAATCGGTTTATTCAGTCGTTCCTATATTACGTTCCATATGTGACCCTCGCGGTCATGACTTTCCCTGCCATCACCGAAGCGACTCAATCGCCAATCGCCGGGGCAGCAGCACTTGTCGTATGCATGGCTGCAGCGTGGTTTGGCGCGGGTCTGTTTCCTGTCGCAATCGCAGGCTGCGTTACGGTCTTCATTATAGAACTGTTCATTTAATCATCTTCACCGGGTTTAATTCTGGTCAATCTCTCATCTTTGCCTTTCTTAGGCAGGAAGAGCGGCACATACTCTATTACAAGATTGGCAGTATCGAGTCCGAACCATCTCGCAGGACTTCCGGCCAGTCTCCTTATGTAGTATTTCGTATGTATCAAGAGATTGTCTATCGAAGATAAATCTCCCTCGTACGGGATTCTCTTTCTCAACATGCAGAACTTAAACGATCCGACCTGTGATGTCCCGTAAATCGAGTGGTTCTTTTGCTGAGGCGGGAACTCTCCGCTTGCAAGCAGATCATGAACCACCTGTCTGAGGTATACGTTGACACTCTGTTTAACTTTAAATCCGAGATTTAGTTCAACCCTGAATACATAGTCCGTGCCGAAAGTCTCCACCTGATACTCTCTCTGGTACGGAACTTCTGTGGTATTCATACTTATGAACCAATATGCATCCGCACGTTTAGGATCCTTATCAAGTATCGAGTAGAGTATGTCTCTGTCGATATCTTCGACGGTATCATCTTTAACCAGATATACTAGATTATTGCAGCAAAGCGGCAGGTCCTCATCTTCTTTGAGGTTTTTGAGATCCACGAGATAATCATTCATCGGCAGATTATTAACCTGCAGTCTCTCGATCTGAGTTCCTCTGTACCAGCTGATCATGATATAGAGAATCGCAAGCGAAATAACAACCGCTATATAGCCTCCCACCATGAATTTGCTCAGGCTGGATATGAAGAACATCCCTTCCAAGAAGAAGAATATCACCGCAAACAGAAGCGCAGCTATCTTCTTATGGTGCTTGACTCCGATGTAAACCGTAAACATGATGGTCATCATCAGCATGCTTATCGTAATTGCGAGTCCGTATGCGTTCTCCATTCTCGAGCCGGTTCTGAAGTACAGGATGACAGCTATGCAGAGAATCCAGAGTATCTTGTTGATGATAGGCACATAAATCTGTCCCTTTGTATCCGATGGATAACGCACATTGAGATGCGGCATCAGGTCAAGGCTTGCAGCCTCATGCACCAAAGTGTAGCTTCCGCTTATCAGAGCCTGGCTCGCGATGATGGCCGCCAGAGCCGAAAGGATGATTGCAACAGGCCTAAGACCTTCCGGAAGCATCAGATAAAACGGATTCATATCCTCAAGATGCGCAACCGCATCGTTAGTATCATTTTTAATAATCCACACGCACTGACCCATGTAGTTCAGGATGAGGCATATTTTTACAAATTGCCAGCTCCTCAGAATATTGTTGCGTCCCACGTGTCCCATATCCGTATACAGGGCCTCAGCACCCGTCGTACAGAGGAATACGCTTCCAAGTATCATCAGACCTGCTTTGTTGCCCGGGCTTACCAGCACTTTAACCGCATAAATCGGATTAAGTGCTCTTAATATGCTGAGATCTCCGAGAGAAAGCCAGATTCCAGTAACGCCGAGGAAGGTGAACCAAATCAGCATGACAGGTCCGAAAAGTTTTCCGATGGAGCTCGTGCCGTTTTTCTGTATCAGGAAGAGTGCGCAAACTATGGCAATCGTTATAAGCAGCACTATAGTCTGCCCTTCTCCGAGGAACCTGTTCATCGGTTCGATACTCCTGAGACCTTCAACCGCAGTCGTAACCGTAACCGCCGGTGTCAGAACTCCGTCAGCAAGCATGGTGCATCCGCCTATCATGGTCGGAATAATGAGCCACGGCCCACAGTCCTTTACCAGGCTGTAGAGAGCGAATATGCCACCCTCTCCGTGGTTGTCTGCCCTGAGCGCTATCAATACGTGTTTGACAGTGGTCAGGAGTGTGATTGTCCAAATTACGAGCGAAAGCGACCCTACAATGAATTCGCTGTCTACATTTGTGAGTCCGCCATTCCCCTCGACGATGGACTTCATTACGTACATAGGAGATGTACCGATGTCGCCGTACACTATTCCTATGGTTACCAAAAACATTCCTACAGTAAATTTGTCATTCTCAAACGGATTAACATTTTTTTCATCGTCCAGTTTCATTTACCCTCCATTATCGGTTTTGTCTGACTAACCGTTACATGATGAACAAGTATAGCACAAGATTTAAATTTTGCGTCATTTAATTTTGCTTTCAACAGAATGCTTCTCACTTGTTAGAACTTGCAAAAAACTGTATCATAATCGTGTAGATTCAATATGGACAGACAATAGGAAAACAAAGATATGAAACTTACTGAACTACTTGAAAAAGATAAAGACCATCTGCTTACTGAGATTTCAGCAGCAGGAACTGCAGAAAAAGCGGTAAACGTGCTTGAAAAAGAAGTCGACAAGCTTCTGCTTACACATAACGACGCAGCAGGCTCAGACGCTGAGCGAAACTCTGCGGCTCATATGATGCAGGCCGTCAGGCTCTCGCTCCCTTTTATAGATTCACTGGGTTCTACCAAAGTATTTGAAAAAGGTGTCGGAGAGTCGGGAGCGAAGAAAAAGACATCCATCGCGGGAGTTTTGCTCGTAATAGCAGCAATCATACTTCTGGTCTATGGCTTGATGCCTCTTATCATGCTCGGAATGAACGCTGCCGAAACGGCGAACGCCAGAAACGATCTCATCACCAGAGGCATTTCAATATTGATGGGAGCAGCCGCCCTCTATCTTTCAGGCACTATGCAAAACAAAACGGGACCGGCAAAGAAAAAGGAATACCACGTCGAACAGAAAGTCGACGCAGACAGGATATACAGAAACTTCAGAACGGTCATGATATCTGTGGACCAGAGCCTTGATGAAGTAAGGCTTACCGAAAAACAAGCTCACCGCGAGCAGGCCGGCAAACTGGAAGGACGCGAGGCCTCCCCTGCCGAAATCGAACTCTTTAGTGATCTCCTCGCTGCATCGTACAGCGGAGATCCGGAGTTTGCGCTCGAAAAGATTGCAGGAATCAAATACTACCTCCACCGCCAGCAGATAGAAGTGGTGGATTACAGTGAAGATAACGCTTCATACTTCGATATGATGCCGGGTGCAAGTGCGGGTACCATCAGACCTGCCATGATCGCAGACGGTAAACTTCTCAAAAAAGGACTCGCATCTAAGGGCAACTAAGCATAGGAGACAAGCAGCAGATGAATAGGTTTTTCGGATTTGATCTGGGCGATGCCGAGAGCGCAATCGCAAGGCTGATAAAAGAAGAGCAAAACGTACCTGAGATGCTCACCGTTGTCGGTGAGCAGAGTTTTATTACTGCATATGCAAGACTCACAAATGGCGAACTCCTGGTCGGAGAAAAAGCCTGCTATGCGGATGATGTCGTAAAAAGGAAGCTCAGATTTAAGAGTCGTTTCCTGACAGACAGAGGAAGCGCAGAGGATATAAAAAGCTTTGCAGCAGGAGTCCTCGGAGAACTCTATGGTTCAGGCGACCTCATCAAAAATGAAGAGTGCAGTTTCTATATCGGCTGCCCTGCCGGTTGGGATAAGAATACCAGAGAGCACTACAGAGAGATATTTGAAAGCGCGGGATATCCTCCTGCAAAGATAATCTCTGAATCAAGAGCAGCCATGGTAAGTGCATGTCAGTCAAAACACCTTCAGGTCGGAGTCGACATACTCTCAAAACCTGTGCTCGTAGTTGACATAGGCTCATCCACAACGGACTTCGCATACATCATGGGTGGAAAAGAAGTGGAAATGCAGACTGCGGGAGAAGTCGTGCTCGGCGGCGGACTCATGGATGAAATACTGCTCGAAGAGTCCGTGGCTTCTGCCGGGCTTCATAAAAAGAAAGTTCAGTCAGTATTTAACCAAAGCGAGCCTTGGCGCACCTATGCCGAGTTCGCAGCCAGAAGGCTTAAGGAGAAATACTATTCGGACGAGGAGTATTGGAGCAAGAACAACTGTCAGGAAAGCATAGTCCTCCACTACGATCGCCCTGTCAAACTCGTTCTTAAGATGGACGCCAAGACAGCGGACAAACTCGTAAACAAGAAGATCGACAAACTCGGCAGGAAATCATGGAAGGAAGTCTTCATATCATCGCTCGAGGATGTAAAGAGAAATATAACAGGAAGCCAGCCTGAGCTAATATTCCTCACGGGCGGCGTCAGCAAACTCCCTGCCATCAGGGATTGGTGCAGCAGTGTATTTAAAGACGCCGTTGTAATATCCGCGACGGATCCCGAGTTCTCAGTTGCAAGGGGACTCTCCTACTGCGGACGCATTGACGAAGATCTCAGAGAATTTAAAAAGGATATTGATGAACTTATCGCATCATCTGCAATAGAGGATGTCGTGAGCAAACACATTCCTGAACTGTACAGAGATGCCGTGGACACTCTGGTCGACCCTATCGTCAAAGAAGTTGCCGTGCCGGTATTTGACAGGTGGCGCTCCGGTGAGATTAAAAAACTCGCAGACACAGACGAGATTCTTCAAACAGAAGTCTCAAAGTTCCTGCATTCGGACGAGACGAGAGAACTTCTGGCCGGGCCTATAACCTCCTGGCTCAGGCCTGTCATCGAGGAGCTCGAATCGCTGACGGTTCCGATTTGCCTCAAGCACAGAGTTCCGTACACCGCACTCAGTTTAAAATCGTATCTGAACGCATCGGACATAGACATCAAGGTCGATGCCAAGAATATATTCGCAGTCGAAGAGATGACCTTCCTCATCGACTCACTGGTCACCGCAGTAGTTGCAATATTGGTCGCAACGATAGATCTCATTCCTTTCCTCGCGGGACCTGAGGGCGTTATCATCGGAATAATGGCATCAATCGCCGTGCTTTTCCTGGGCAAAGACAAGATGCAGGAAACACTGCTGACCGCAGACATTCCGAAGACTATGAGGCGACTCATTCCTAAAGGGGCGTTCAGTTCCAGAACGGAAACCATAAGCGCAGACATCAAAGAGTCGTTCTATGAAACACTCAAAGAAGAAAAGAATGATGAGATAAGCGAGAGAATGATAAACGAAATTACAGCACAGATTGAATCCACTCTGTCCAAAATGGCAGAAGTGGTCGAAATACCACTCGGACAATAATTATGAGATCAGACAGATATAACGAAGCTAGCAAACAAAAAAAGAAAAATAGCAGGACCTTACTCAAGGTTCTGCTTGTTTTTATACTCCTTCTCCTTGTGGCCATACCGGCAACGGTTTATTACATGTATCGCTCTGCCGAAGATTCGTTGGCACTCTCCTTCAAAAAAGAAAATGCCAAATTTGAGATTGGAGAGAATGTCGCATCATCCGCAATGATAGCTTCCTCCGAAGGAGATGTTAAAGCATCGGAGAAGGTATTGGATACGGACACCGCCGGAGATAAAGAAGTGAAATATACGGTTTCAAAATCATTGTTTGGCGGCTTGTTGAAACCGGAGAAACATTTTTCGCTTCACTACAGTGTTGAAGACAGCACTCCTCCCGTCATGCTCTGGAGCGGCGACGGCGCTGTTGTTGTCAAAGGCGAGAAGTTTGACATCAAAAAAGTAATCGGCTACGGAGATAACGCAGACCCGGCTCCGAAAGTTGAATATAAAGGAAATGTAGATACAAACAAGAATGGGGACTACCCTCTTCATATCACGGTCACCGATGCGTCGGGCAATTCCATCGACTGGGATACCACAATCACTGTTGCGGACTCCTTCCCGTCATATTCAAACGACTCACCGCGCACGAATTATTCAGACTTCATCAAAACATATAAGAAAGACGGAACTCATTTCGGGATTGACGTCTCAGATTGGCAAAGAGATATAGACTTCGAAAAGGTTGCGGCGGCGGGCTGCGAGTTCGTTATCATAAGAGCCGGATACTCAGACGAGGGCAAAGTCACAATTGACGAGAAGTTTAAACAGAACTACGAAAAATGAAAAATGGTGATAGCTTATTACGATATTCAATTTTTAACAGTGTCTTTCGCTGTTTTGTCGCCTGTCGTTATCCCACCTAAAAATCATTATCTGGTTAATGGGAACATCATCGACAGAT
>CADAJM010000057.1 GCA_902788245.1 uncultured Eubacteriales bacterium
TAACTCCCCTCTTTGCGAAGTCCTCCTGCATATCTCGGGATCTGTAAAGCGGTTTGGTCTGGTCGAGGTCAAACAGATCTACGGGCTTTCCCGTACTTTCGGCAAGTTTCGCTGCCACATTAAGAACGATCTCGCTTTTGCCCGAGCCCGCTTCTCCGATAAAGACGAAATTCTTCTTCTCGTCCATCAATTCTTCGAATGTCTTATCCGCCTCGTAGAATAATCCCATACCTGCTCGAAACACCCTCGTTTAAGTCTTTATGCGTCCTCGAAAAGTATAACCTAAATCCACCCAAAACAAAACCGGATTTTGCAATTAAAGAGGAGGGTTCTCAGCATAAGCAGATTGTCCTCCTCGTCTTTTATCTGAGTTATTTGACCGTTACTTTAACTCTTGCACACACACCGTTTTGAGTATATGCATATACATAGCAACTTCCTTTTCCAACCGCTTTAATCTTGCCGCCGGAGGATATTGTAGCAACCTTATTACACTCCGTCGGATATCGTTTCGAACAGTAGTAATCTCTTCCATTTGTGCCTTCTAATCATCAGATTCAGATTTCTTCTTTCTGTAGATGAGTATGGCTATCAGCAACGACAGACAGAGGCCTGCTGCAATCCAAAGCGGCCATCTCATAGAGTCACCTTCCTTATCCTTCCTCCTGCTCGGCTCAATCCATTCGAGCGTAACAGGCTCGCCATCCTCAAGAGTAGGTTTAAGCTTTCCTACCACACCTGACCTATCAGCCATCTGTATGGTCCTGTATTCAGGAAGCATCTCCTCCTTTTCTCCTCCGGAAGGCGGATTCTTTTCCTTATACTTCTTGGGCTTAGGATACTCGCATATATCCTCAGATGTCTTAGCATCGCTGTCTGTGGCAACTACCACATAGAGCAGATGCTGCTGAAGTGTTTTACGAGTCGAATACGTCTGAACGTCCGGATCATACTCCCAGTCAGTATCATCACCTGAAGCAGGATCTGTCGCAGGGTCTGTCCCCGTGCCTGCCGCAGAATCTGTTCCCGTACCTGCAGCAGGATCATCCTGCTGTTTTGGAACTTTACCGGGCACCTTTTCTGCAACCTTAAGATCCATATAAAGCTTAACCGGAGATCCGTCTGATGGCGCGGCTTCTCTTAGGCGCTCTATATCCTCATCATCCAGGAGAAACGCCCTTCCTGATTTAAGCCATGCTTTAGCCGTAAATGATTTGCTTTTAGCCTTCCTGCAATTAGCCTCTTTTATTACCAGACCTGCCCTCTCTGCTATCTCGTTTGCGAGTGCTAGATTATCGCTTAGCTTAGCTATATCTCCCGGAGTCATTACAACGTCATTAGCAAAGAAGCAGTATTTTTTATTGCCAACCTTCACCTTATGAACTTCTCTGGACGCTCCGTCGGATTGGCCTGCAGCATTATCTCCGTCTCCACCGGCAGCGTATGCAAAACCGGCAGGCAGCATCACCAGTAACATAATCGTCACCATCGTCAGACGTATGAATCTTTCTATTGTTGATTGTACTTTACTCATAGTAGTTCTATTCATCTTTTATGCCGCCTTTCATCAGTTAACATCTGTGCGAGCCAGTATCGCAGCCGGGCGTTTTATCAGCGTGCTCATAACAGGAATAAGTCCGAAGAGCATATTGAACGCGAATATAATCGCCAGCGATATAATGACCGTCTGAGCGTTGCAGACGAACATGCTCTCGAGATTTTTTACACCTTGTAGCTTGCTGATTATATAACTCATAAACAGCCACCCCGGAGCTGAAGCCACGCAGGTGATTGCGATGATTTCACCGGTAAACATCCTGTAGATGTCGCCCTTCTTAACTCCTATGGCTCTCAGCGTGCCCACTTCCTTGATGCGAGATAGGAACGATGCCCTCATCATGAGGAACACCTCTACTAATGAGATTATGATTATAATACCGCCGACTAGCATGAACGCTCTTATCAGAACCATTTGATTCTTTCTGTATTGCTTCTTCTGATACTTATACATGTCCCTGACTTTGGCACCCTGCTCTTTAAGAGCTGCCATGGTGTCCGCTTTTTCCCCCGCAGGCTTTACGGTCATGTTTTCAAGTTCCGGTATGATCCTGTATTTAATCATATTCTCGTTAACGAAGAATTTGCCTTTAACCGTGCTGCTCGTGTAGTAGCCTACGACCTTCAGTTTGTGTCCGTTTACCTTGGTCTTAAGCAGCGTTCCTATTTTCATGGTTTTAGCATAATCGTTATCTAGCAGGACCTCGTAATCGTTTTCAGGTATCTCGCTTCCCTCTGTCAGGGTGAGTTCTTTGGCAAACAATGCATAATCTATCAGTTCTTCAGCCTTAGGGGCGACGGCTTTTATGCTGCCATCTTCGTTATATTGCAGCGAATCGTCTTCCTCCTCTGCAAAATCCCCCTCTTCGCCTTCAAAATCCTCTTCAGCGCCGTTATTTGCCATCATGTTGATAAACAGCGATGGATTTGCGTATATGCACGGGCTTGTTTTGTCCGTAATACCGACGATTGTAAACTCCGGCAAATTCTTAAGCGTCAGGTGTCTGCCCAAGAGTTCATCTGCCGTCTTGTATCCCGCCATAACTATGTCCGGATTTTGATTTATGAGACGCTCTAATATCAGTTTATCTACAACCACGTCGTATTTTTTCTCCGGCAATTCTCCGAATATAAGGTCGCTTTTATCAAGGCCCTCGGATGAACTAAGCGATCCGCTGAAAGTCGCCGAACCCCATGTGGTTTGCCAAAACTCATCAAATTTCATCTTCATATTAATCTGAGCAGTGCCCGGTATGGCATAGGCCACGCTCGGATCAGCCTCGTATGCGAGATAATCGTCCACGCTTATCTTCTTTTGCACCACTCTTATGTAAGATTTGTCATCCTCTACAAATTTCTCATCCGGCATATTCAATATACCTGCTATATTTGATACGGAATATGTTATGAACATCGCGGACAACACAAAACCTACGAGCAGAACCTTTTTGAGTATGTGGTAGTTGCTGACCGTACGAAAACCGGATGTCAGCATACTCCATGCATTGTAAATTGAGGAGTGTTTCAGCGGTTTTGAGGTCGCAAACCTCTCCGAATGGAATCTTCTGGCCTCAGCCTCCTCCGCGGTAAGCGCTCTGTAGTGATCGTCTATAAGCTCTATGCTGGAGTTGTCGTCTACTACTTCGACGCGGTCTGCATCATTCCTTGACTGAATAAATATATTACCCCTGCTAATCACAATATCTATATCCGCCTTGCCACCACTCTCATTGAAAATGCGAATGGTATTGTCTCCGTCCCCAAAGCTTCGACTGTCTTTTATATCCTTAAGGTATATTCTATTTTCTATCCTGTAGTCGAGGCCCTCAACGTTTTTGTTTATCTCATCGGAAATTACCTTGCCGTCTCTGAGCCTTATTATCCTGTCGGCATAGAACTCAGCCAGGCTCTCCTCGTGCGTGACGAGTATGACGAGTTTCTCTTTTGAGATCGCCTTGATGATGTTCATGACCTCGAGGGTATTAGCACTATCGAGGTTGCCCGTAGGCTCATCTGCTATGATTATCGAAGGATTCTTAACTATAGCTCTGGCGATTCCCACGCGCTGCCGCTCTCCGCCCGAAAGCATGTCCGCAAAGCGTTTTCTGTATCTGTACATGCCGACGAGTTCGAGCGCATACTCGACTTTTTCCTTTATCTCTTGTTTATCCTTTATTCCTATCATCTTAAGGACCATGGCCACGTTATCAAAAACGGTCATGCTGTCTATGAGATTGTAGTTTTGGAATATGTATCCGATGTTGAGATTTCGTATTTTATCGACACTGCCTGCCGTCTTGCCGGTTATCTTCTTGCCGTTTATGTAGATGCTGCCCTTATCGACCTTATCAAGTCCGCCTATTACGTTAAGAAGCGTCGTTTTACCGCAGCCCGAAGGTCCCAGGAGCGCAGTCAGTCCGTTCTCTCCGAACTCGAGTGTCGTATCGTTTATGACGTGTATCTGGTTGGATTTGCGGCGGTAGAAATATTTATTAACATTCTGCAATTTAAGCATTCCGCTACACCTCCTCTCTGAACGCGCCCATCGCTGAGCTTCTGAATATAGTTCTCATAAACCTACCGGATATGAGGATTGCCATCACCATTAATATCACGGCAAGTATCACATAGTCTCTCACAGTCAGATATGTGACATAGTCCATAAGTTTTTCGTTGTTTATGATGCCCATGCGGCTCATGTATACAAAGGCAAAGAAAAGCGCATAGGATATAATCGCAACTATCACAAGTTCCACTCTCATGATGCGAGATGCCGGCGATTTGCCCATACCGAGCATCCTCGCTGTAGCAAAGTACACGCCTCTTGATTTGAGTATCAACCTGATTACGAAGTATGCGATGAAGAATACCGCCAGACAAACCACTACAGCAAGTGGGAGCTGGATTATCCTGACTATGTCCTCATCCATGAAGTTATATATGTGATCCTTGAGGATCAGCGCGCGGTATCCGCCCCTTTCGAGCATGTCCTTCATGCCCTCGAGATTCTTGGTGTTGTCAACAAATACAGAGGCCTGGAAACTACCCTTCTCATATAGTCTCCTGTAGTCTGTAGGATTCATAAACACTTCACCGTTATGTTCAGCTATATTCTTCAGCCCCGTCTTTTTCTCAAATGTCTTTTGACCGTAGGTTCCCATAATCATGAGATCTAGGCTCTGCTCATAGTAGAGGTTCTTTGCAGTGAGCTTTACTTCCTTACCTGCAGCATAGCCTTCTTTGAATTCAGGGTCGTAGTCGGTCGGGAGAAGTATATATCCCTCAGGGACGTTCTCATTGGTCACAAGGCCGCCCTCTCCAGGTGTAAGCCTCACCTCGTGGCTGTTGATAAGCATAGTGGTCGTACTGCCCGATGCATACATGTCCCTACGCATCTCCTCGATCATCTTATCAGTGAAGTAGATGTCGGACTCCAATGTGGTCGTGATCATGTCACTTCCCTCATCCTCTGCATAATCTCTGAGAACTATCCCCGCGATTTTAACCTTTTTCTCAGTCCCATCATTAAGACTTACTTTATATGTCTTGCCGATGAGCTTTTTCGGTTCATCTCCAAAGCTCCAACCATCGTCATATCCCGTCAGGACGACTTCATCGTCCTTCTCAGGGAGTCCTCCGAGTGTCGGTTCCTCAGTTAAGGACGCGAGATCCATCATGTATCCATAGAATGAAAATTCGTTGTTTTCAATATAGATGGATGTGTCGTATATGATGTCTTCTTTGATCAGCTTCTCGACATGTTCTGCGTTTTCAAGTGCCTTGTAGTCTGCTCTTGTGAATGCACTTCCGTCCGCCTTTTCAACAACTATTCGCTTTGGATTGTAATTCTCAAAATAATTATTCCGGCCCTGCTCAGATACCGTATCACCCTGCTTTTTAACAGTCACATACTGCGCGCTGACAGCACTTGTCACAAAAATAAATACCAAAAGCAGAAGCAGGAGCTTTGCCGGGAGGTTAAATGTGTTGCGTATCCCGAGCCTGAGCTGAGTGCCGTAGCCTATGCTGTTTCTCTTCTTCTTGGTCTTCTGCTCTTCTGTTCTCGCTGCTCTGTTGCCCAAGGGCAGTACTGCATTGCTTATTAAAGGAGTATCGGATGCTCCGCTGTCTTCGACTATCTTGCCGTCGTGCATCTTGATGACGCGCGTTGCATGATCCTTAAATTGCTCGTAGTTATGGGTGACCACTATTACGAGCTTATCCGCCGATATCTTGGTCAGAAGTTCTACGATGCCCTCTGCGGAATCGCTGTCGAGATTGCCTGTAGGCTCATCCGCCACGAGTATCCTCGTATCTTTAGCCAGAGCACGAGCTATCGCTACGCGCTGTTTCTGTCCACCTGAGAGCTTGGAGACCTTGCGGTTTTTATACTCAGACAGTCCTACTTTCTCAATAATATCCAAGACCTTCTTCTTTATCTCTGCGGCATCATATCCGTCTATCTGCATGGCGAGTGCAATGTTCTGATAAACGGTGTAGCTCGATACGAGATTGAAGCTCTGAAATATGCAGGAGATATATTTCTGCCTGTAGTTCTCGAAGTCTGTCGCCGTGTAATGGCTGGTCTCCTGACCTTCGATGTACATCTCTCCCTCTTCGTAAGTGTCGAGTCCCGAGATAACATTAAGGAGAGTCGACTTTCCGCTGCCCGACTCTCCGGTGATTACAACGAACTCTCCAAGGTCGAGGTCGAGGTTGACCTTGGATATGCCGCTGGCTATTATTCCTTTGCTATAGTAAAACTTAGAGACATTTTTCAGTCTGATAATGCCCATCTAGGTTTCCTCCGTTACAGTAAAAATTCAGCGTTTTGGCGCTGTGTTCCAAGAGTACTACATCGCATAGTACACCGTCAAGCATTTTGCCTATATTATATGACTGATCAACCTATATGTCTGTCGGCAATATAGATTATCAATTGAAAGAAACTCGCTTTGTGACTTTATTTGGATTTGTTTCTGTAGAATTCATTTTATAATTTGCGGCCATTTAAACCTCCTCCGCATCTCTTAAGCATGCACGAAGCCTCGCAAGCTCGTTCTGATACAGTTTCTCACCCTTTTCAGTGATTCTGTATGTGATCTTGCGCCCCTGAGATGATACTTTTTCAATCACTGACTCTGACTGAAAAGTGCTCAGTATGGTATACAAAGTCCCCGGTCCCAAATGCACTCGATCTCCTGTCAAAATCCTGACATAATCTGCAATTTCCGTTCCGCACATATCACTTCTGTGAAAACACATGAGCACGTAATACATCGGCTCTGTTAATGGATATAGAGATTTCTTGGCCATTGATATCCCTTCCTTCTTCTCCGTCCCTTTTTCAATTTGCGCAATTAAATATCGATATACGATATTTATAACATGAGTATAATATCGTATATCGATAATGTCAATACTAGTGAAAAGGTATGCCCTTACTATTCTCTAGAAGTGAGACTTTTACTCTCTGAAAGATTCGTCGATAGCAATCTTCCTTTCGCATCGTCTTTTTCTATTATTATTTGTTATGTTTTGTTACCTTCCGTGCTTATTAAGAGTATTATCTGAGCATGAAAATTTTGAACATAACTGCACAGAAGCCGCATTCCACCGGAAGCGGCACTTATCTGACAGAACTCGTTAACGCTTTTGACAGAGCGGGTATGAAACAGGCGGTAGTCTGCGGCATATATATTGACGATGTTATCGAATTTCCGAGTGGCGTTTCCTGCTACCCGGTCTTCTTTACTGATAACATCATCTCCTTTGACAGGAACTACACTTCTCCTGCCGAAGCCTCAGAGGAACTCTTTGCAAGCTGCAAAAATAAGATTAACGTTCCGAGGGCCGACTCAAACGCACTTCCGTTTGCCATAACAGGAATGTCAGACATCATGCCGTATCATTCTACGAGGTACAGAGACCTCACTGCGGACATGATTAATCAGTTCGAAGATGCATTTATCTCGACTATTAAAAGAGCCGTCGAGGACCTCGAACCGGATCTTATCATCTGCCATCATCTCTTCCTCCTCACTTCGCTGGTGAGGAAGCATTTCCCGAGGCACAAGATAGTCGGCATCTCGCACGGAACAGACCTCAGGCAGATGCAAAATTGCAGGGACCTCGGAGATATGGTCAAACCGTACATAGACAAGCTCGACCACATATATGCCCTGCATGACGAGCAAAGAAAACAGATACTCGAGATATTCGACATAGACGAAGGCAGAGTCTTCGTCATCGGAAGCGGATACAATGCGGCGCTGTTTAACACCGAAGGCCGCAGGAAAAGGCTTCCGGGAGAGCCTCTGAGAATCACTTATGCAGGTAAGATAAGCAGGCCTAAAGGCGTGCCTGAACTTTTAAAGGCCATGTCCACGGTCTGCAGGAAATACATGGACAGAACGGGAGATATCGGAGAGATAATGCTGCCGTTTGAGCTCACACTCGCCGGCGGATGCCAGGATGAGAGTCTTAAACCTTTCCTGGATAATTTGCCTCCTTATGTGAAATGGCTCGGGCAGATCCCGCAGCCCGCCCTGGCGGAGCTGCTGAGGCAGACGGACATATTCGTTCTGCCGTCGTACTTCGAAGGTCTGCCTCTGGTGCTGATCGAAGCAATGGCATCGGGAGCGATCCCGATCAGCACGGATCTGCCGGGTGTAAAAGACTGGATTGATTCCAATATTGATAACCCGAACGTCATTTACATCCCAATGCCGCAGATGAAGTCGATCGATGAGCCGAGCGACAGTGGCCGCGCGACATTTACGTCCAATCTGACCGAGGCTCTTTCGACCATAATAGACCTGCTTGAGCTCAAGAGAATAGATGTCCCGCTTCCGGACACAGCTCGCATCACATGGGATGCTCTTGCAGCTCGCATAATTGAGAACAAAAATTAATCTGTCATTCAGACAATCTTCACAGAACAATCAAAGCTCTGTGTTAGTATGAACTTCGATTTAAATTATTGAGTATTCGGAGATAATTTATGACTTACGAAGAAGGAAGCCGCCTTTTAACAAATGCGCTCAAAGGCTTTCACGGAAAATTTAAAAAGATGTACGGTCAGATGGCCTTCAGGCTTGATGAGGACACATATCTGACCACCGGTGGCAACAAAGCCCTTTCCGATATCACTGAGGATTATTACGAAGTCTGCGATATCAAGACAGGCGACCTCGGAGAGATTTTCAGGAGCCGAAAGGACATAAACGTCATACTTTTCGGCTGCACATATGATGCAGTTCAGGCATCCGAGCAAGGCAACGACATCGCCGTTTCGCTTGAAGATGTAGCTATGATTACGGGACCGTACCTCAGAGTCATTCCGGATGCGTCCCCATCCGACATTCTCTCCGCACTCAAAGACTCGTGCGTTTGCTTGATAAAAGGAGTAGGTGCCCTTTCCGCATGCAGCAATTTCAAAAAGGCAGTTGCTGCAATTCAGATAGTCGAAAAACAATGTGAAGCCGTAAACCACGGCAAGGTGCTCGGCGGCACAAAAGCTCTTGACCCTGCATTCGCTGCCGAATGTAAGCAGAGTTTCTTCGGCGATTACACCGCGAGAAACGAAGAAGAATCCGTTCCTTTTGTCGGATTTGACGAAGAGGAATTCGCACTCAGAAATCAACTTATCGAGTACGGAAAAGACCTGGTTAAAAAAGACCTCTCCTATGGTTCATGGGGAAATCTTTCCGTCAAATTAAATGATGACGAGATGCTTATCACCCCGTCATCCATAGATTATTTCGAAATAAAGATCGAAGATATAGTCAGAGTCAACATTCACACTCTTGAGTACGGCGATCAGAGAATGCCGAGCAGCGAAGCTCCTATGCACGCCCTGATTTACAGGAATATCAGCGACGCATCGGCGATTATTCACACTCACTCAAACGGCATTTCGGTGTTTGCCGCCTGCGAAGCAGGATTTGCCATCGAAGAACCGTCTCTCAAAGAGCTCATTGGCGATGTAATTCTGACAAAACCCGCTCCTGCCGGAACGGAAGAACTCGCGGAAAATGTCTGCGAAGCCCTTGTCAGGACTCATGCCTGCGTCATCCCTCATCACGGTGCCGTGT
>CADAJM010000058.1:0-9286 GCA_902788245.1 uncultured Eubacteriales bacterium
CATATGTCTTTCGTACTTTGAGTAGACGATATTATTCTGTTCGTCAAGTACGACCAGTTTTACGGTGGTCGAACCTACATCGATACCAAGTCTGTATTCCATTACACCTCTTAATTATAAAGTATCGGGCAGACCATAAGCCGGGTTCTGTATCTGGCGATCATCCATCTAGCACTGAAATTGCTCTCAGCGTCATGCGACTTACCTGCGGGCGGGTACGGGCCGCACCACAATATGCCCTTCTTAGTCTTGCTCCGGATGGGGTTTACACGGCCGTCATGTCTCCATGACGCCGGTGAGCTCTTACCTCACCATTTCAACCTTACCACGGCATTACCCGTTTCGGCGGAATGTTTCTGTTGCACTTTCCCTACAGTTACCTGCGGCGGACGTTATCCGTCATCCTTGCCCTGTGGAGCCCGGACTTTCCTCATGCGTTGCACGCGATCGCCCGGTCTACCCGAAAACACTGTTAAATTATAGCTATAAATATTATATTTTCAATGATTATTGTGTGAATTGTAGGCATTATTTACTATGTCAATAAGATACTCTTTGTCCTTCTCGAGCACTGTGATTAACTCACTCTTGTCTGTGTTGCTTGTTTTCAGATTCTCAATCTGTTCATCAATGCTGTTAATCTTCCACTTAATTCTCTCAATAGCGAGCTCGGGATTTGAGTTAACCATCTCTGCGGGATATTTCCATCTGATATCATCAGCGGGATAGAGTTCCTGTCTTAATTCATCGGATGTAGGCACCGCTGCTATTATCTCGCACTCGAATTTGCCTTCCTTGCTGATCGCTTCCTCGGTGATATCAAACCCTCTGGTGTATAAATAATATCTGAGTGCTCCGGAGTGTTTTCTCGGTTGCAATATAAATCGTTTAAAGCTCTTTGATTTATCAATATCCGAATCCAAGATATCTGCGATTGTATGTCCTCCGAGCCCTCCTATAATTATCACATCAACCTCTCCGGGACTAATAGTATCAAGGCCGTCACCTATTCTGAAGTCGCTGTCCGGAACACTTAACTCACATATGGAGAATGTCTCCTTTGCTTTTGCGAGAGAGCCCTCGCTTATATCCGACATGATAACTCTCGGAGATATTCCATCGCGCATCAGTATCATCGGAACATAAGCATGATCGGTTCCTATGTCCGCCACGCTTTCTCCTCGATTTACCATATCTGCCATTTTATATATACGATCGCTTAATCTCATGATTCATATTAATAACACGCCCCGGCATAACCGGGGCGATACCTTGCTACTCAAGATAATCTTTGAGTTTTTTGCTCCTGCTCGGGTGCCTGAGTTTTCTCAAGGCTTTGGCCTCAATCTGTCTGATACGCTCACGAGTTACGTTGAATTCTTTACCGACTTCCTCAAGTGTGCGAGGGCGACCGTCATCAAGACCGAATCTGAGAATGAGAACTTTTTTCTCTCTCTCAGAAAGAGTATCGAGAACTTCTCTCAGCTGTTTTTGAAGCATCGAATAAGCAGCTGCATCAACAGGTGAAGGAATATCCTCGTCCGGAATAAAATCTCCGAGATGACTGTCCTCTTCCTCGCCTATAGGTGTCTCGAGAGATACCGGATCCTGGCTGATTTTTTTGATTTCACGGACTTTTTCTACCGTAATGCCCATTTCCTCGGCAATTTCTTCTGAGGTCGGCTCACGGCCGTATTCCTGTAATAGTTGTCTGGAAATTCTTATCAATTTATTGATAGTCTCAACCATGTGAACCGGGATTCTGATAGTCCTGGCCTGGTCAGCTATTGACCTGGTGATTGCCTGCCTTATCCACCATGTGGCATATGTAGAGAACTTGTATCCTTTGGTGTAGTCAAATTTCTCAACTGCCTTTATAAGTCCGAGGTTTCCTTCCTGAATCAGATCAAGGAAAGACAATCCTCTGTTGAGGTATCTTCTTGCTATTGAAACAACGAGTCTGAGGTTGCTTTCGCATAGTTTTTTCTTTGCTTCCTCGTCGCCCTGCTCTATTCTGATAGCGAGTTCTCTTTCCTCATCGGCGGTGAGCAGCGGAACCTTACCGATCTCTTTGAAGTACATTCTTACCGGGTCATCCGTAGGAATGTTCTTTGCTGTATCACTTACCTCTATCTCTCCGCTCGGTTTAATTACGACGCCGCTTTTCTTTTCATCTTCCTCATCGTTTATGATGTCCTCGGCGTCCTCCATGTCTTCCATATCCAGGAGATCGTCATCGTCTTCGTCTTCGCCGTCGTTTTCGAGTTCATGTTCTTGAGGCTCTCTCGTTTCCAATATGCTTACATTTTTGGATTCAACGAGATCGTAAATCTCCTCCAGCAAATCCTTGTCAGGATTGTTTTCGGCAAACATAGCGTTGATTTCTCCATAGGTAATCTCATTGGAAGTTTGTTTGGCTGCCTCAACGATCTGATTGGCCATTTCCTCGGCTTTGCTGAGTACGGGCTCTTCTATTTTTTCTGCAATATCGAGCGCCGCTTCTTTAGTCTCTTCTTTTTTCTTTCTAGGCATTAGTATCCTCCGTTTGTTTTTTGATGAGATTGTCTAGTTCTATGAGTTTGGATCCAAGCGCTTCCACATCTTCTGTTCTTCCGAGTTTTTCGGCTAATTGAAGCTCGCTTTGTACTTCCGATCTCATTACTCTGTAATTATTGATCATATACCCTGTTTTCATTTCTTTGTAGAAAGCCTCATCATCGGGTCCGATCTTTATAGTGTCGAGATATCTTTTGAATCTGACTTCGTCATCAGGGTCGAGAACCTGCGATATTTCATTTGCATCTATCCCGAGAGTCCCCGGCTTTAAGTTGCCTGCAAGTGACTCTTCCGCGGATCTTATTTTATCTGCAAGTCCCGTCCTGAAAACTATGCCGTCTTTGTCGATTCTCTTTAAATATCTGTAATCTACTGTCGCCAGCAGCAGGAATGAAATCTCTAATCGTTCAGTCAGGCTGTGATCTTGTTTTATATCCCGCCGCCTAATATCTTCGGACTGTCTTACTGCATTTATGCTTCTTTCGTTCTTTTCTTTATCCTGTTGAACAGCCAGTGCAATAGCGTGCTGAGAAATGTTAAACTGCTCTGCAAGTTTTTTAATATACATATCCTGTTCGACAGGTCCCAGACTTCTCAAAACAGGAACGACCTTTTCTATATAGTCGAGCACCTGTCTGTCATCACTGAAGTCATATCCCTGAGCGGCAAGTTTCAGTCTGAAGTCAGTGGCCGGCATGGCAGCGTCAACGAGTTTCTGGAAATCTTCCTTTCCGTGTTTTTTGACGAAATCATCAGGGTCTTTGCCGTCTGTGACATTCATTACCCTGGCTTTACCACCTGCATTATTCACCACGCTTATGCCCCTCAGCGCGGCGTTAATTCCCGCCTGATCCGAGTCATAACAGAATACTATGTTCTTTGAATATCTGCAAAGTAATCTGGCTTGGTTATCAGTAAGTGCCGTGCCCAAAGATGCTGCCGTATTTCTGATTCCTGCCTGATACAGAGAAATAAGGTCCATATATCCTTCGACCATTATGGCTCTTTCCTCATCAGCGATTTCTTTTCTGGTCAGATTGAGTCCGAAAAGATTGTTCTTTTTAAGAAATACATCGCTTTCTTGAGAGTTCAAATATTTGGGTTTAACATCAGCAATGGCCCTGCCGCCGAAACCTATGACTTTATCATTGCTGTTGATAATCGGAAAAATCACCCTGTCTCTGAACTTGTCATAAAGTCCGTTTCTTCCCATGCTGGACAGACCGAGCATCAGCAAATCATCATCCGATACACCTTCTGATCTGAGGTAATCAGTAAGAGCACTTCCATCGGGCGGAGCATATCCGAGTCCGAAAGCTGTAATGGTTTCTTTGCTGAGTCCTCTGCTTACTAAGTAAGATATTCCTTTGTTAGGTACTTTTCCCAGGCAATTATAGTAAAACCTCGCAGCTTTAGCATTAATAGCGTAGTATTTATCGTAGTCTATCTTAGGTCCGCGGTTTCCCCAATCCGGTTTTTTTATTCCGTATTCATCGCATAGCTTTTCCACTGCATCTACGAAAGGAATTTTGTAATAGTCCATTACGAACTTGTACACATCTCCTTTTTTTCCGCAACCGAAACAGTTGAAAAATTGCCCTTGTTCATTAACGGAAAACGACGCTGTCTTTTCGTTGTGAAACGGACACAGGCCTTTATAACTTGAGCCTGCTTTTTTCAGGCTTACTTCCCTGCCTATGACATCGACTATATTTATCTGCTGTTTGATTTCATCGGTAGAATTATCAAATGCCATATATCAGAGCTGCCTCCATCTCTTTGGTACGAATAACTCATCGTAAAGATTAAGTGCGTATCTGTCTGTCATACCGGAAATCAGGTCTTTGACTGCCACATTTGCACCCTCTGCGTCCATGATTTCCTTGTAAATACCCGGTATCTCTTCCGGATTGTTCATGAAATGATTGTATAGCGAAGTTATTATCAGCTCGACTTTGGACAGATCCGAAGTATTTCTGACTTCGTTGGAGTTGTATACATTGACGAAGAGAAATGACCTTAAATTGCTGAGGGCTGTTGCAAAGTCATCGGAAAGACTGATGGAGTTCTTTCCCTCGCTATTTTTGCATAAGTCGACTATTAGATTGTTAATCCTCTCGGAATGAGTGTCTCCCAGTATCTGCATCTCCGCCGAAGGAAGGTCTTCTTTACTGACTACTCCGCTCCTGATGGCATCATCTATGTCATGATTGACATATGCAATTCTGTCGCAAATCTTGACTATTTGCCCCTCAAGAGTTACTGGAACTCCCTTACCTCTGTGATTGAGGATGCCGTCTCTGACCTCGTAAGTAAGATTGAGTCCTCTTCTCCTTTCGTTTTCCTCTATCCTGTCTACAGTTCTGAGGCTCTGCTCATTATGAGTAAATCCGCCGGGATGTATCTTGTTAAGAACTGCTTCTCCGACATGCCCGAAAGGAGTGTGTCCGAGATCATGCCCGAGAGCTATGGCTTCTGTCAGATCTTCATTATATGCGAGCATCCTCGCTACGGTTCTTGACACCTGCGCTACTTCCAAAGTGTGGGTGAGCCTGGTTCTGTAATGGTCTCCCTCCGGAGCAAGAAACACCTGAGTTTTGTGTATGAGGCGTCTGAAAGCTTTGGAGTGTATAATGCGATCCCTGTCTCTCTGAAAAGCTGTCCTGTACTCGCATTTATCCTCGTAAAATTCCCTGCCTTTTGAATCAGCAGATTTGCACGCCAGGGGCGATAGCAATTCGTATTCTCTTTTCTCCAGGTCGATTCTTGTTATCATGCTATCATTCAATGGCTGCCAGATCGCTTACTTTAATTCCGTATGAATCAGGTCCGCTTATAATGGCGCGACCGAAATCAATATAAACTTCGTCGCCCAGAAGTTTAGCTGCTGCAATTTCGTATCTCGCATCGCGTACGGATAATTCTTTGCCGTTTCCGTCATCCTTTGCGTTGTGTTCAATGGCATACCAATTTCTGAACTTGTAAATGTCTTTGGCGAGTTCGGATAAATCCTCATCATTCATTCCCTCAAACACCAGCGCGGATAAATTTCTTTTAAAAGACTCGACTATGATATACAGTTCTGTCTCATCGTCCGGAATGTTGGAAAGAAAACTTTCAAAAAAACTATCAATATGGTCTGACAAGAGATCCGCATCTGCAAAGCTCAAAACTTCTTTAATGAGTTCTTCCTCTATATGCTCTTCATCCTCTATAAGTGCATCGAAGTTTTCATAGAATTTGAACTCTTCGGGACTCTCGATATCAAGTTTTTCAAATAGTCTGTCTCTTTCCATTTTGTTCGTAAATTAATCTGAGTTGTGTTATAATTTCCGACGGAATATTATAACACAGAGACCATAGTTTTTGAACACTGAGAGGCTATTATGTCATTCAAGACATTTGTATTTTGTAACAGAAAGCATTCATCTATCGCTGCATATGAAAATCTTATAAACATTTTAAAGGAACGCGGACACGAAGTGCTCGACGAATACAGCGAAGACTCAGATCTTCTGATTTGTATCGGAGGAGACGGCACTTTCCTGAGTTTTACTCACAAATGCGGTTTTCCTTCCGCACCGATACTCGGCATTAACACCGGACATCTCGGTTTTTTTCAGGAGTCTTCGACATATGATCTCGAGACTACCATTTCGGATATCGAAAACGGTAAATACAAGCTTCAAAACATCAAACCTGTCCGCGCCAGAATTGTCACCAGAGATCGTGAATTCATCAGAGTGGGAATTAATGAAATTGTAGTGCGAGGCACTTACTCTCACAGTTCTCATTATTCTGTTTCGATCGATGAGACAAAAATACAGGATTTCTCGGGCGACGGAATACTCGTTGCTACTGCAGTCGGATCTACAGCATACAATTATTCGCTCGGAGGTTCTTTGGTATCTCCGGATCTCGATGTGCTTCAGCTTACACCTATCGCTCCTATGAACACCAACGCATACAGGAGCTTTAAATCAAGCATATTGCTCCCTGCCTCAGATACCGTTACCATCAGAGGTACCGGTCGCAGTACGGGCGGAACTGCTCTTATTTCATTTGACGGCAGAACTCACGAATTTAACAACGTCGAATATATTGAGATTTCCCAGTCCGAACATGAGATACACCTCATCAGACAGGAATCCTATGATTACTGGAATAAACTCAGTAATAAACTTTTATAATCATGAGCAAATACGAACATAAGGTCACTCCCGAAGAAGCCGGAATGACCATTAATACAATACTCAGACTCAACTACAAGTTTTCAGCAAGATTTCGAACCAAAATGAAATATCAAAAACTTGTAGATCTAAACGGAACACCGACTCCGGGGTACGTAAAGCCCGAGGTCGGTGATATTATCGGGATACGTCTTCCCGAAGAATTGAGCGATTTTCCGGCTGAGGACATCCCTCTCGATATCATGTATGAAGATGATGACATAATAATCATCAATAAACAGCCGGGAATTATCGTTCATCCTACCAAGGGACATCCCTATCACACCATAGCCAACGGAATAATGAAATACATGGCGGACAGCGGCCAATCATTTAAAGTGCGATTTGCAAACCGCATAGACATGGATACATCCGGAATCATTATTGTTGCAAAGAATTCCAATGCGCAAAACGATCTTTCGTCTCAGATGAGGCGCGGCACTGTCGTAAAGAAATACATCGCTCTTGTTGAAGGAAATATTTGCGATGATCATTTTGATATAGATCTCCCTATCGGAAGGCCGGGACAAGTATCCATACAGCGAGCCGTTATGGATGTCTCTGACGGCGGTAAAGAAGCACTAAGCGAAGTCAAAGTGCTCGAAAGGTATAATTCTTCTGAATACGGAGCACATACGCTTGCAGAGGTTACTCTTCATACCGGAAGAACTCACCAGATAAGAGTTCATCTCAAGTCAATAGGCCATCCTATCGCCGGAGACGAACTATACGGCGGAAACACTAAGCTCATATCCCGTCAGGCTCTGCATGCCTATTACATTGAATTCGATCATCCTCATACTAAAGAACGTGTGATTTTTAAAACCGATTACCCTGAGGATATTAAAGAATTAATCAGCAAATTAAACAGCTAAGGCATTCGATAGCCTTAGCTGTTATTTATTGTCTGCAATAATCTTACCTGAGCTCTGCTCCGACCTTCTTACTGAGCATGTTCATGATTGCGCCCATTCTCTTTTCGATTTGCTTGGACGTCATGGTCGAGTCATCGTTGCCTATTTTGTAGCTGAGCATAATTGACTTTTTACCTTCAGGAATTTGTTTGCCACGATATACTTCTACAAACTTAAGCTCTTTAACCATTTTGCCGATTGCTTCTTCTATCTCGCTCCATTTAACGGATTCATCCACGAGTATGGAGAGATCCTCTTCCACGAGCGGATAGAGCGGCAGATGTACGAATTCATTAGTTCTGGACGGATATGGTGTAAGCATATCTGAATCCAGTTCAAATGCGGCCATCTGAAGGTTCTTGACCCCTGCTTCATTGAGCGACTGCACAGATAAGAGTCCTATGGAACCGACCGTCTTTTCTCCGGACATGATGTTGAGCCATGCTTTATCATCAGCCCATGATGGTTTATCTGTTTGCTTAAACTCAAGACTCTCGCAGTGGCAATAAGCGGCGAGGTTTTCTATAACCCCTTTCACCTTGTAGAACAGTTCAGCTGCATCTTTTCCTGCGGATGCGCCCGAGATGAAATTCTTATGCACAGGCAATGTTTCTTCCTGTGTGGACGGATGATACTCTCCCGGAGCAAATACCTGAGCAGTCTCAAATATATCGAAGTCATCGAAATATCTTTCGTTTTTAACTGTCGATTCGATCATGCCCGGGATGAGTGATGGCCTCAGCATCCCGAGTTCAGGTGCAGGCGGAGTTGCGAGTTTTACGCATTCATCATCTTTATAGCCGGCGGCATGGATGTATTTCTCATCTATCCACGGATATGTGAAAATTTCGTTGAAACCGCATCTGAAAGCCATATACTCTTTGATTCTCCTGGTAAGATCGGTTTTAACCTGATTAACTGAAGATTCAAAGCTGATAGTAAGCGGCTGTTTCTTAAAATACTCATATCCGATAAGTCTTGCGATATCACCGAGGATATCGTCGTGAATTGATACATCCCCTGTTGATCTCCAAGTCGGAACTATGCAGTGATAGTTTCCGTTATCGAATGTAACTTCATATCCCAGTCTGCTGAGAATGTCCTCGATCTCTTTCCTATCGAGAACTTCACCGAGTCTTCTGTCCAGGAATTCCTGCGTGATATCTATCACTGCATTTTCTGTCTTAACCGGATAGCAGTCGGTAAATGCGGTGATTTTGCATTCAGGATAAATCTCTTTAAAGAGAGACAGAGCCATGTTAACTCCGAGATTTGCTCTTTGAGTATCTATTCCTTTCTCATATCTGAGAGCGGCATCAGTCTTTTCATTGAAATATGCTGTTGTTCTTCGGATTCCCGGTGCAGTAAATACAGCGCATTCAAGTATGATGGAATCGGTGCTGTCCAATACGGAGTCGTCTTTGCCGCCTTTAATTCCGGCAAGGTTGAGCGGATGTTCAGCATCGCAGATAACGAGGTGATCATTTGTCAAATCCAGATCTTTCTCGTCAAGAAGCAACAGTTGCTCTCCCTGCTTTGCAAGTCTTACAACGATTTCATCGCCTGTGACATGAGTGCTGTCATATG
>CADAJM010000058.1:9323-10245 GCA_902788245.1 uncultured Eubacteriales bacterium
GCTGAGGCTGACCTACTGCCATAAGAACGAAATTGGTAATATCTACGATAGCATTTATAGGTCTCATACCTGCATTGGTAATGAGGGTCTTCATCCATTGAGGAGATTCCTTAACATGTATGTTGTCAATCTTGGTTGCAGTGAATCTCGGGCATCTGTCAGGTTCTTCAATAGTTACTTTATACTCAGGAAGACCTTCCGGCAGTGAAGAATCAAGCTCTTTGAGCGGGAGTTTGTAAATAGCGGCAAGTTCCCTTGCAACTCCGTAGTGTCCCCAAAGGTCAGGTCTGTTGGAAAGAGATTTGTTGTCAACTTCGAGTATTACATCATCAAGACCGACTACTTCAGCAACATTCTGCCCGTTTACGCATTCAATTCCGAGTTCGGTAAAGTCTGTAATCTCTCTTTCATCCTCAGTAACGATAATGTCGCCAAGGTAAACTTCAGACGGAGAACATATCATTCCGTATGAAGACTCGCCTCTTAGTTTTGTCTCTTTAAGGAGAACCGGCTCTCCCTCACCGTGCCACACTACTTCAGATCCCGGTTTTGCAACGCATACCTTATGGCCTGCCGTGAGATTGCTTCCTCCGCATACAATTTGCTTTAGTTCGCCTTCACCGACATCCACCATGCATATCCTGAGTGCATCTGCGTTAGGATGCGCCTTGACTTCTTTAATCTCTCCTACGACTATGTCGTGGAATTTGTCAGCTGTATTGATAACATCTTCGACCTCTACTGTTCTCATAGTGAGGTCGTAAGCTATCTGATCATAAGTAAGATCTTTTGGAAGATCTACGTATCTCTGTAAGAATTTAAGTGAAATATTCATAGCTTGCCTCCTTTCTATTTGAACTGCCTGAGGAATCTTAAATCAGCGCTGTGGAAGAGTCTGACATCATCAACTCCGTAGCGCATC
>CADAJM010000058.1:10265-14828 GCA_902788245.1 uncultured Eubacteriales bacterium
ATCCCGTCCATTCATCAGGGTCGAGATTGGCAGCTCTGAGAACGTTCGGATGGATTACTCCGCCCGGCATAACCTCTATCCAACCCGCCTGATTGCAAGCCTTACAGCCTTTTCCTCCGCAGAGGAGGCATTCCATATCAATTTCGTAACCCGGCTCCGTAAACGGGAAGAATCCTTCTCTCATACGGACATTAACTTTTCTTCCGAATACTTTTTCAAGTATCGTTTCAATCATTACACGTCCTGAGCTGAATGAAATATCTCGATCTACGATAAGAGCCTCATACTGGAAAAACGCTCTCTCGTGTCTGGCGTCGGTAGTCTCATTTCTGTATACTCTCCCCGGATATACGAATCTTGCAGGTGCTCCGTGCTCGAGAAGATATCTTACCGACCCGCCGGTAAGATGCGGTCTGAGGCATAATCTTTCGTTACCTCTTTTATCTTCTGTTCCCTCCAGCCAATAAGTGTCCATTGATGCTCTGGCCGGATGATCTGCTGCGAAATTAAGATTATCAAAAGCGAATTTCTCACTGCTGATATCATCTTCCGAATATATCTCAAATCCGAGAGATCTGAACGCATCATTAAGGTCGTAGCACATCTGTGTTATAGGGTGAAGTGCTCCTCTTTTAATATCCGATCCCGGAAGAGTGAGATCGAATTCGCCTTCAACTGCAGAAGCAGATGCTACAAGTTCTTTTTCTCTCTCCTGGATTTTCTCTGAGAACAAGTTCTTGATCTCGTTAGCTTTCATTCCGACTGATTTACGCATGTCCGGCTCAAGGCTGCCGAGACTCTTAAGAACCTCCTGCAGAGCGCTTTTCTTACCTGTAAGTTCCTTTCGAACGGATTCAAGTACAGCCGAATCTGTAGCAGCGGCTATTTTTGAAAACCCTTCTTCGCGGATGCCTTCCAGTCTGTCCAACATCTCATGTCCTCCTTTTATAATTAATCAATGAACAGTTCGTTTTTTTGAACCATTCCTTTTCCGGTGTATATCTTAGCTTTTTCTTTCCCTCTGAGCACTCTGAGTGCGCCGGCACACATGGCTTCCTGTTCCACCTCGTTTTCATATATGAATACCGGTGCAATCCACTCAGTATATTCTTTAATATAGTCGATGAGATATTTAAATCTCGTATATCTGCCTGTTATCAGAATGGCATCTGCCTTTCCTTTTAATACCGTAGCCATTGAACCTATGTATTTCACGATATTATAGCATAGCGCTTCCCATACGAGTTCTGCTTGTTTATCTCCCTCAAGCACTTTCTTGTACACCTTGTCGGCATCGGAAGTTCCGAAGTGTGAAACAAAGCCCCCCGTACCTGTACACAGATGTCTCATTTCTTCTGTGCTGTGTCCATTGTCGAAATAGTCAAGCACCTCCATCAGAGGAAGAGATCCGGTTCTTGTTGCGGTAAAAGGCCCTTCTCCTCCTGCACCTTGATTGCAATCAACCTGTCTGCCCTGGTCATGTGCGGCTATGGTAATGCCTCCGTCTATATGACCGACTATGAGTTTGGATTTACTGTAATCCATACCGTGAAGTTTGCAATGCTTCATTGCAGTTCCTCTGAGGTTAAGTGCATGTGATTCGGTGCGCCTTTGAATCTCTTTGACGCCGGTAACTCTTGCAACATCGGTATATTCATCGACTATGGTCGGATCGACCATAAACAGTCTCCCGCCGTATCTCTGCTGCATTTCATAAGCGAGTTGCACGCCGAGAACGGACGGGTGAATAGACCTCCCAACATTGTTCCTTATATCCTCGAGCAACAAGTCATTAACCTCAAATGTTCCGGAGGGAACGGGATAACACCCGCCACCCCTGCCGACAATTGCATCGAGGTCTTTCATATCGAGTTTATTATCCTCTATTAGTTTATTAACTACTTCGAGTCTGTATCCGAGCTGATCATTTACATTATCGAAGGAATTAAGAACAGAAGCATCGTGGCTTACTGACTCTTCAAAAATATTTATGTCATCCTCAAAGAGAGCCACTTTAGTGGATGTCGATCCCGGATTTATTACGAATACTCTGTACTTGTTATCTCTCATGTCTTTAAGTTAAATGCTTAATTCTTATATAAAAACGGTGGTTCTGTCTCAGAGCCACCGCCGTATCATCTTGTTCGATGTGCTCTGAATTTATATATCAGAAAAACATGCCTCCGAACTGTATAAAGGCAGGTGTGCATGCAATTGCAACAGCTGTCATGATTTTAATAACAGAGCTGAGTGCGTCTGTTGCAATCCTGTCGTAATATCTTCCCGTATTGTTAAATGCGAATATAAGAGCCATTCCCGTTACTATACATGCTCCCATGAAACCTATAACGCATTCGGCTCCCATTCCGAAACCGACGATTACAGGAGATGCTATCGCAATCGCTTCGATTACTACAAGACCTCTTAGAGACAGTATATTTCTGTATTCTTCGGCACTTTCTCCGGCAGAATCAAGCATGGAGCTGGTGCTCATAAGAATTGCTCTGATAAGGAAACCCATAAATACGAGTATCAATACAGTGCCGAATATCATACCCCCGAATACTACAGGATCGGAGAGATCTACGGATTCATTACCTGATTTGAATGAAAAAGCCATCAGCAGAGCAGTAAGAGTGAATGCCGCTGCAACTGAAGAATAGGATCTTCCTGCCGCTTTGGATTTGGCAGAAGCGCGTCTCAATATATTGTAATATCCTTGGTTTTCTTCGCTGTTCTCATCAAATTTCTCAGCAAAAGAGCAGGATGATGAAAGAGTGGTTGCATACTCTCGTACCGCAGTATTAACAGCGGATATCGAACCAACGCCGACAGCTGCAAGTGCAACGCCGTAATGTCTTGCGATATTATATGAAAGGACGATTGCTATCGTCGTAAACAATCCCGGTACAAATGAACTGATGAGTCCGACAGATAATCCGTGGAGCATAGGAATGTCAACGTCTTCGTCCTTTGTCTTAGGCAAATTTCTGCGAAAGATATCAGCACCCATCGAGAAGTATTTGCAGAATTCTGCGGAAAGAAGCTGCGCCAGTATACCAAAACCTATGCAATATGCATATGCCCTGGAACCCAAAATCTCGATGCTGAAATAGATCGACGCCGCAAACACCAGCACTCCGGCAATAAAACTTCCGATGGTAAAACCGTAGTCAGAGTGTTTACCTGTAGATACTCTGAGCGCAAATATCCCGATGACAGAAGCTACAATGCCTGCTCCGACTACTACAAGCGGGAACTTAGCTGCGGCGCTCACGGTAAATGTGGATGCAACGCCGGATGAATCTACTCCGACCTCTGCAAGCAGTACGACGGAGCATACAGCAAGCATAAATGTAACAGCATAATCGGATCCCACCGCGGCAAATGCACCTGTGTAGTCGATGTTAAGTTCGCTTGTTTCGGAAAGCTTATGTGCTGATGTTAGGATTGCCCCGGACAATCTGATTCCAACGCCCGTAAGAGCCGCTCCCAAAGCATAACCTTCGGCAACATTTACAAACTGATCGTGTTTAAATAAAAAGAAGAGTATTGACATTACGGCAAGACCGGCTGTTACTACTGTGAGACCCATTACGGCGCCTCCCCTGTATGCTGATCTCATGCCGCTTTTGATATCACCGTCCGACATAATTGATGACGCAGATATCGTTCCGGATGCAAAGCTCCTCGAACCAAAGAATACAGACAGAAAGCACGTAAGCGCACCTGCCAGATATGCAATTATAGAAGATACCGTAACTCCGATTCCGAATGCGTAAAGCAATCCCACCACGAGTACTGTAAGAGGAATCGGAACAATCTGCGCTAACCAAAATTCGCTGTACTTCTCAAGTGTGGCAGTATAGACATCCGAGGCAACTTGTTTATTGCCATGATGTCTTCTGAGCCATGACTCGATTGATACAGCGCTTAGGAATCCGAATAATACGCAAGCAAGTGTTACTACTTTTTCCAGCATATAAAACGCTCCGTAAAATCTTGCGGATTCGGATATATCAGTTAAATACCGCTACGATAATAAGCGAAAGGATGATATAAACAACTGCGCAAACGGTTGTAATTCTAGATAAAAGAGCGTCATATCCCCTGCTCTTTTTCTTACCGAAAAGCTGCTCTGCTCCGCCTGCAATAGATCCTGAAAGACCATCGCTGTTTCCGGATTGCATGAGAATGCTTGCGATAAGCACCAAACTTGCGATCAAAAGAACTATCATCAGAAATGTATGCATAATTACCTCCAAATGTAATTGTATATATTTTTAAAGCGTCCGATTTGCTGAAAATCGAACGCTTTAGTATACAACTTATAGACTTGATGTGTCAATTAAGAATGCTTGATATTTTAAGTATTTTGGGCGATTTAGCCAAGCTCGGCTGCAGCATCTGCAATCGCTTTGAAATCATCAATCTTGAGGCTGGCTCCTCCGATGAGTCCTCCATTGATATCAGGTTTTTCGAGCAGTTCTTTAGCATTGGAAGCTTTCATGCTTCCTCCATAGAGAATGAGCATGGAATCAGCTGTTGAATTGTCATAATTTC
>CADAJM010000059.1 GCA_902788245.1 uncultured Eubacteriales bacterium
TATGTTTGGTGTGATTGATTTTTACAAGTCCTGCAAGAAGGCAGGGATTAAACCTATCATAGGCTGCGAGGTGTACACGGCGGCGAGGACACTGTATGATAAGGATTCCGAGCGTGACCGCTACTCAGGTCACCTGATACTCCTGGCTGAGACGCAGGAGGGCTACAGCAACCTTGTAAAGATAGTGTCCAAGAGCTATGTGGACGGCTTTTACTACAAGCCGCGCGTAGATAAGAAGCTCCTGAGGGAGTACAGCGAGGGGATAATATGCCTCTCGGGTTGCCTTGCAGGCAACATCCAGCGCATGCTGAACCTCGCCGACTACGACGGGGCGAGGCGAGAGGCACTCGAGCTTCTCGACATATTCGGGCGCGGCAATTTCTTCCTCGAGATTCAGAATCACCACCTGGAAGAAGACCCTCGTGTGATGGAGGGACTCAAAAAACTCAGTGCGGATATAGGAGTGCCGCTCGTTGCGACCAACGACGCCCACTATATGAAAAGAGAGGATGCCACGGCGCAAGACGTGCTGATGTGCATACAGACGCAGGCTTCGGTCAGCGAGTCGGATCGCATGAGATTCGAAAACGACGAGTTCTATGTCAAGTCTGAGAACGAGATGCTCGAACTCTTCCCGGACATGCCGGATGCCGTCGCGAGATCTCAGGAGATAGCTGACAGATGCGATGTCAATTTCACATTCGGCGACTACCATCTACCGGAATACTTACCTCCGCACGGTAAATCCTGCGAGGAGTATCTGAGAGAACTCTGCCTCAAAGGACTTGAGAAGAGATACGGAAGCGATGCTCTCAGCCCTGAGTCTGAATACAGAAAGAGACTTGAGACTGAGCTCAAAGTCATAGAGGGAATGGGCTATGTCGAATACTTCCTCATAGTCTGGGACTTCATACATTACGCAAAGACTAACGGAATTGCCGTGGGACCGGGCAGGGGATCTGCCGCGGGCAGCATAGTCGCATATTCTCTGGATATCACGGAGATAGATCCTATCAAATACAATCTCATATTCGAGAGATTCCTCAATCCTGAGAGAATCAGCATGCCGGATATAGATATCGATTTTTGCATCGAAAGAAGGCAGGAAGTAATAGACTACGTAGTCAGGAAATACGGTCAGGATAAGGTATCTCAGATAATCACATTCGGTACCCTAAAAGCCAAGGCGGCTGTCAGGGACATCGCGCGCGCCCTCGATGCGACATATGCGGAGGGAGATGAGATAGCCAAGGCCATACCGAACGAGCTCGGAATCACAATAGCCAAGGCGCTCGAGGTAAACCAAGACCTCAGGAGACGCTACGAGACCGAGCCGCTGGTCAAACAAGTACTCGATCTGTCGATGGCTTTGGAGGGGCTTCCGAGACACGCGTCAACTCACGCAGCCGGCATTGTAATTTCAAAGATGCCGCTTGATGAATACGTGCCGCTCTATGCGTCAGATAAGGGAGTTGCCACTCAGTTTAATATGACGACAATAGAGGAGCTCGGACTTCTCAAGATGGATTTCCTGGGTCTCAGGAACCTCACGGTCATACGCGACGCCCTGGATATGATAGAGCAAAACCACGGTGTCAGGATAGATTTCTCATCCATGGGATATGACGACCCTGATGTATACAAACTCATCTCGGACGGCAACACCAAAGGCGTGTTCCAGCTCGAAAGCGGCGGCATGACGGACTTCATGAAGAATCTCAAACCGAGCTGCTTCGAGGACATAGTCGCGGGAATAGCACTCTACAGGCCGGGCCCTATGGACTCAATCCCGAAATATATTGAGAACAAGAAACATCCGGAGAATATTAAATATGTAGATAAACACCTCGAGCCTATACTCGGGGTCACCTACGGCTGCCTTATCTACCAGGAGCAGGTAATGCAGATAGTAAGAGAGCTCGGCGGATATTCGTTCGGACGCTCCGACCTCGTGCGCCGTGCCATGAGCAAGAAAAAGATGGACGTCATGCTCGAGGAGAAGGAATACTTCATCAACGGTAAGAAAGACGAGACCGGCAATGTCGAAATCGCAGGCTGCGTCGCCAACGGAGTTCCTGCCTGGGCTGCCGAGAACATATTCGAAGATATGGTCACTTTTGCATCATATGCCTTCAATAAGTCACACGCAGCTGCATATGCCGTCATTTCGTATCAGACCGCTTATCTGAAGGCCCACTATCCTGTGGAATTCATGGCGGCTCTCATGACGAGCATGGCAGGGGACGCCAAACATACGGCGGACTATGTACGCAACTGCAAGGAGATGGGAATTGTGCTCGACCCGCCATCCGTTCTCAAGAGCTATAAGAACTACTCCGCGGAGAACGGACGCATCAGATTCGGACTTCTCAGCGTCAAAAACGTAGGAGAGGGCATAATAGATGCGATTATAGAGGCGAGACAGGACAAAGGCGTGACTCATGATATCTACAGGTTTATCGAGGCAATAGACGCGGGAGAACTCAACAGAAAAGCTATTGAGTCTCTGATACGCGCAGGCGCCTTCGATGATATCAATCCGAACAGGGCGGTTATGATGGCCGTATGTGATGACGCAGTCAAGAGGGCCCAGAATAAGGCCAAAAAAGGCAGCAAGGCTCAGATGAGCTTATTCGATCTCGAGGACTTCGACGACGAGGTGCTTGAGTCACCGGCTCTGCCTGAACTTGCCGACTTCGATCAGGACAGCAAACTTGCTCTTGAAAAGGAAATGCTCGGAGTATATCTCTCCGGTCATCCTCTCGATGAATACGAGAGCATAATGAGGAAATACACCAGTGCAACTACGGCGGAACTAACATCCGGAGGAGAGGAATTCAAGTCCGAGAGCGAAGACGGCGACAGCCTGGTAATCAATACATCGCAATACAAAGACGGGGACAGAGTTGTAATTGCCGGAATGGTCAGCGGTGTTCGCACCATGATAACCCGCAAGTCCCAGGAGATGGCTCGCATGTCCGTCGAGGACTTCGACGGCATGATAGACGTCATAGTATTTCCGAAGGTTTACGAGAGAAATCGAAACCTCATCACAAATGACGAGATAGTCGGAATCTCCGGACGCATCAGTTTCAAAGACGAGAGTGATGCCGAGATACTTGCGGAGGATATAGTTCCTATAGAGAGGATAGCGGATCTTTCGAGAAGAAATTCTGAAGACAGAAATGAATACGGAAGAGAAAACTACGAAAGAACTGCCGGATACAACAGAGCGCCGAGGCAGAGCGCGCCTCCGTCAAACCCGGTCAAACTCAGGATAAATGAAGAAGTCGTGGCATCTCACGGAGATACCAAAGGCGTGCTGATGCATATAACAGATATGATAAGCCTCTATCCGGGAGATCGCGACGTGCTCGTTTATCTGCCGGAAGGACGCATGGTCAGAGTGAATGCCGACAGCAGAGTGAACTTTACGGACGATTTAAGGGAGAAACTCGTAAGGATGCTCGGACCGGAGAATGTTAAAGGATAGAGCGGAGACATATTGTGAGCAGAGGTAAGAAACTACTAATTCTTGATATCATATTGGCCCTTGCAGTTGCAGGTGTGTATTTCGGAATGAAGTTCGTCAGAAACGAAGAGCCTGATGCTTATGAGGTAGCCAACAGCATAGAGAGCGGGGCTGATGAGGTTCGTGAGGTGGATTCCGCTGCAGCAAAAGAACTCAAAGCCAAGGAACTCGGCGCATGGTATCTGATACTCGTAAATCCGGACAAAGCAATGCCGGACGATATGGAGGTTAAGACTGCAGGTACCGAGAGCGGATACGAGGTGGATGCAAGAGTTAAGGAGCCACTTGAGGAAATGCTTAAGGATTGCAGGGACGCAGGGCATAGCCCTCAGATAATATCTGCATTCAGGACAAGGGCGACTCAGAAGTTCCTCTACGATAGGACTGCGAATAAAAATGACACAGCCAAACCGGGACACTCGGAGCATGAGTGCGGGCTTGCCATAGATATTATCGACTCATCATCGGCAGGCTGGGCGGATCCGCTGATAGACAAACAGGAAGAGCTCCCGGCCCAGAAATGGCTTATGGAGAATTGTCAGAACTACGGTTTCATACTGCGCTATCCAAAAGACAAAGAGGATGTGACGCAGATAATCTATGAGCCTTGGCATTACAGATATGTAGGAAAAGAACATGCCGCAAAGATTATGGAGAGCGGCGTTTGCCTCGAGGAATATTTAGAGGAATTAAAGGGTGAGTAAGAGTATCGTAATCTACACAAGCAAGAGAGGATCCACGCGTAAGTACGCGGAGTGGATAGCTGAGGAGCTGGGCTGCAAGGCGACAGCTCTTTCAGATGCAAAGGATATCAATCTCTATGAGTACGATTGCATCATATACGGTGGCTGGATCAGAGGTTCGGGCATAGTAGACTTCGACAAGTTCTCCAAGAGGCTCGACGATGAACTCATGGAAAGGCTCATCGTATACGGAGCCGGAATGGCCGATGAAACTGCGGAGAATTACGCGCAGGTCTGGGGTTACAGCATAGGAAAGATAGATCCGAAGAACGAAAAAAGGGTGCTTCTGTACATACTCGGCGGCAGATACAATCCGGATGAGGTAAGAGGATTTGACGGATTCCTGATGAAGATAATGAGGAGAGTGCTGCTCTCGGGAAGCACCAAAGAGTCGAAGTCCAGGGCGAATTTCATGAGGGAAAGAATAGACAAAGGCGTTGATATGGTACGCAGAGAAAACATCGAATCTTTGGTAAAAGACGCAAAAAAGCTGATAAATAAATAACGAAGTCCACTTTCGTGCGTTTTAGACAACGTTCGTGCGTAAAGTATTGAATCATGCTATATCTCCGAACATAATATAGTTGTTACAGATACAGGAAATGTTACACAAAAATGTGGGGGGTATAGACATGGAAAAGACGCCTAATATTTTAGTAGGACTGCTGATCACTATATTTGTTGCCGCAACTGCATTTGCACTAACGAGTATTGTGTAATTTAAGGCAAATAATACATATACAAAAAATGCTGAAAAGCTTGAAAATAATGCTTGCAACGTGCGCGCTCGTGTAATAGAATATACGAGCGCGTTTGTGCGCATATCAACTATTTGTCACACTCCTGCAAGCCGCGGTGCCCTTGCAAAAAGCGGGGTTGAAGGCTGTAAGCGGCAGTGGAAGTTAAACAACCGGAGGTATTTTTTATGTCAGTAGTATCAATGAAACAACTACTTGAAGCCGGTGTTCATTTCGGACACCAGACCAGAAGATGGAACCCTAAGATGGCTCCTTACATCTTCGCAGAGAGAAACGGTATCTATATCATCGACCTTCAGCAGACTGTAGGACTCATCGACGAGGCTTACGACTTCATGAGACAGGTCGGCGAGAGCGAGAAACCTGTACTCTTCGTAGGAACAAAGAAACAGGCTCAGGCTGCTATCAAGGACGAGGCAGAGAGATGCGGAATGTTCTACGTAAACGAGAGATGGCTGGGCGGAATGCTCACCAACCACAAGACCATCAGCAAGAGAATCGACAGACTCAACGAGATCAGAGAGATGGAAGCTGACGGCACAATCAACAAATATGCTAAGAAGGAAGCTCTTAAACTTCAGGCAGAGGCAGATAAACTCGAGAAGTTCCTCGGCGGAATTAAGGACATGAAAGGCATGCCTGGAGCAATCTTCGTAGTAGACCCTAAGAAAGAAAAAATCGCTGTCAAGGAAGCAAGAATCCTCGGTATCCCTGTAGTAGGTATCGTAGATACAAACTGCGACCCTGATGACGTAGATTACATCATCCCTGCAAACGACGACGCTATCAGAGCGGTCAAACTCATCGCAGGCACAATGGCTGACGCTATCATCGAGGCTAAGCAGGGCGAGAGCTTTGCTCCTGCAAAGGACGAAGAAGCCGCTGAAGAGGCCGAAGAAGTTGCAGAAGCCGTAGAGGAAGCAGAAGAGACTACAGAAGAAGCTGAAGAAGCAGAGGAGAAATAAAATGGCAGAAGTAACCGCAAAACTCGTAAAAGAGCTCCGTGAAATGACAGGCGCAGGCATGATGGACTGCAAGAAAGCCCTGGTCGAGGTTGACGGAGATCTCGATAAGGCTGTAGAAGTTCTGAGAGAAAAGGGACTTTCAAAAGCAGCAAAGAAAGCAGGCAGAATCGCAGCAATGGGTCTTGTAAGAACAGCACTTACAGATGACGGCAAAACAGCTGCAGTCGTAGAAGTCAACTCAGAGACAGACTTCGTAGCTAAGAACGACGAATTCATCAGCTTCGTAGAAGGACTTGCTAAACTTGCCCTTGATGCAGACAGCACAGATATCGAAGCATTTAAGGCTATGCCTTTCGAAGGCTCAACAGCCGGTGAAGTTCTGACTGAAAAGATTGCCAAGATCGGCGAGAACATGTCAATCAGAAGAATCGACAAAGCCAGCGGTCAGGTTCTGGCTACATACATCCACGGCGGCGGAAACATCGGTGTTATCATCGCTGCAGACGGCGCAGACAACGATGCCAATAAAGAAGCACTTAAGAACATCGCAATGCAGGTTGCAGCAATGAACCCGCAGTACGTAAGCAGAGATGAGATTTCAGAGGATGAGCTCGCAAATCTCAGAAAGGTTACTCTGGAGAGTGCTCTTAACGATCCGTTCACACTTCCAAAACCAATCCTCAACGGACTTCTTGAGAAGGTCGGAAGCGTATGGGACAAAGCAGACATAGACACTCTTGCTGAGAAGAGAGCAGACAAGAGCTTTAACTTCAACTACCTGCCTAACTTCCTTTCAGATGAAGCAAAGACAAGACTTGCAGGCCTAGCTATCGCTGCCAAGATGGAAATCAGCGAAAACAAAATCTTCAAGGGACTCGTTGACGGTCGTGTCAAGAAAGAACTGAAGGACATCTGCCTTCTCGATCAGACATATGTAAGGGCTGAGGACGGCAAGCAGACAGTTGCTGAGTATCTGAAGAGCGTAGACGGAGATCTCGCACTGACTAAGGTTATCAGATTCGAAGTAGGCGAGGGAATCGAAAAGAAAGAAGAAGACTTCGCAGCAGAAGTTGCAGCTCAGATGGACGCAGCAAACAAATAAAACCAATCCAATTAAGGTTAAATATGCGCTCCTGCCATATGGCAGGAGCGATTATTATGTTAGAATTGACGCAATAGAAGACAGTCATACAATTACTATGGATAAGAGAACAATTTGCTTAATCAATGACTCATTTCCGCCGATTATCGACGGGGTGGCCAATGCAGTGCTGAATTACGCGAGAATAATCGAAGCAAATCACGGCCATTCGATGGTGGTGACACCGAACGTGCCGGGATACACGGACGTCTTTGATTTCCCGGTCATCAGATATCCGAGCATAGATACAAGAAAGCTTCTGGGATATGTGGCAGGCTATCCTTTCTCGCCTGAAGCGGCTCATGCTGTGCAGACCGAGGGTGCGGATCTGATTCATTCTCACTGCCCGATTTCATCGACGCTTCTCGCAAGGCAGATTGCCGAGGCGCAGAAACTGCCTCTCGTGCTGACATGGCATACCAAGTACGACATAGATATCGCAAATGCTATTAAGAGCAAACGACTTCAAGAAGGAGCTCTCAAGGCTCTTCTTAATAATGTCAATTCCTGCGATGAGATATGGACGGTCAGCGAGGGCGCCGGAGAAAACCTCAGATCCATAGGATACGAGGGCGAGTACATCGTAATGCCCAACGGAGTAGATCTTCCGAGAGAGAGGCTCAGCGAGTCTCTGGTCGAGGAAGTTACCGGGGAGTACGATTTGCCGCACGGGGTTCCTTGTTTCCTGTTTATAGGGAGGCTTATGTGGTACAAAGGCCTCAGGATCATACTCGATGCACTGGCCGAACTTAAGAATCATGATATAGATTTCAGGATGATTATTGTCGGAGGCGGAGGAGACGAAGCAGAGGTAAAAGAGTATACGGAGAAACTCGGGCTTGGCAGCAAGGTGTTCTTTACGGGACTTCTGTCAGAGCGCAAACACCTCAGAGCCTGGTACCAAAAAGCAGACCTCTTCCTGTTCCCGTCCACCTTTGATACGAACGGGCTCGTTGTGAGAGAGGCTGCTGCAAGCGATACAGCTGCCGTAATAATCGAGGGCAGCTGTGCTGCCGAGGGCGTAGCCGACGGCAGAAACGGCTTTATGATAAAAGAAAACGCCGCCTCGCTTGCAGCCAAACTAAAAGAACTCACAGATAAGCCCGACGCGGTAAAGTCCGTAGGCCGTAACGCAGGTGATGAACTCTACCTGTCATGGGAGGATGCAGTCGCCAATGCATACAAGAGATATGAAGTCGTAATTGATAAGTATAAATCCGGCGGATATGCTGCGCGCGATCCGCTTAAAGGCTCGTGGATGCAGTCCCAAGGAGAACTCATGCAGATACTGGGTGACATCGGTGCTGCGAGAAAGGACTTTAAAGCGAGTATCGAAACAGCAAAAAACGAATTGGATATGAGTATGAGATCTCTCAAAAACAGGGCTATGACAGATATAATAACCCTTCAGCATGAGGCCAAAGAAGGCGTAGACAGCGTGCTGAGCGATGTGGGAGATTACTTGGAAAGATACCTGTAAAAAAGGGTGGGTAGATGAACGAAAACAGAGAAAAAATAATCATAAAAACCAGCATAGTGGGGATAGTGACGAACGTACTGCTTGCGGTATTTAAGGCAGGCGTCGGTTTGGCGTCCCACTCAATAGCGGTAGTGCTCGATGCGGTCAACAATCTCTCGGACGCGCTGTCCTCGATTATCACGATAGCCGGTGCCAAACTTGCCAACAGAAAACCGGATAAAGATCATCCGCTCGGTCACGGCAGACTCGAGTACCTTTCGGCGCTCGTTGTCGCTGCAATAGTACTGTATGCCGGACTTACGGCTTTGATCGAGTCGGTTAAGAAGATAATCAATCCGGTAGAAACCAACTACTCCACTTTATCACTTGTAATAATCGCTGTGGCAGTCGTTACGAAAATAGTGCTCGGAAGATATGTAAAATCAAAGGGAGAGCAGGTGAACTCAGGTGCGCTGATTGCATCCGGCACGGACGCACTGTCCGATGCTGCACTTTCACTGGCGGTGCTTCTGACCGCACTTCTTTATACTTTCAAGGGAATATCGCTGGAGGCTTATGTCGGTGTTATCATTTCAGGCTTTATCATCAAGGCCGGTTTCGAGATGCTGGTCAACAACTTCTCTGTTGGTATCCTG
>CADAJM010000060.1 GCA_902788245.1 uncultured Eubacteriales bacterium
ACTCCACTTGTTTTAAGGGGCTATTGCATAGTTTTTTGTTTCTGTGAGAAGTGCAATGCAGAATTTGTTAACAATAACTCAGAAGCGGGCAGTTATCGTAAAGCCGTGTTAACGAAAAGCCTAATCTCCAATCAATCAAAAGAAAAAACTATGCAAATTCCCCCTTAGTTTTGAAGATTTTGCATAGTTTAATTCAGATCTGCAGTTCCTACCTTCCGTCTCGAATCTGCATCTTCTACTTTCCGTCGCAAAAGCTGGTAAAGAATTCTCTTTCGAGCTTTGGTGCTCCGTACTTGTCCTTTGCATCAGCAATGGCTTTGATCATGAAACTCATGTTGCGGGCGAGGTTCCTCATAGTCTGAAGTCCTTCGAGATCCTTCTTTACATCCTCGGCGGTAAAGCCGTGTACCTGATTCCAATATGTGCTGGATGCAACAGCCATGCCGCTGATGGTGAAGTATTTATTCAGCACATCGAACGAAGCGGTGTTGCCACCGCGGCGGCAGCTTACTACGGATGCTCCCACCTTCATATGCGAAGCACCCTGTGCCCCGCTAAAGAAAAGCCTGTCGCAAAACGCCAGCATCGTTCCGTTTGGAGAGCCGTAGTAAACAGGGCTTCCGAGTACGATTCCGTCAAATTCATCAAACCTGGCAGCCACTTCATTTACCATGTCATCGACTACGCACTTGCCGTGTTCCATACAGTATCCGCATGAGACGCAACCCCTGATATCTTTATTGCCTACTTGAATCAGTTCTGTCTCTACGCCTTCCTCATGAAAGGTCTTTATCATTTCTTCCAAAGCCGTGACTGTGCAGCCATTGGACTTCGGGCTACCGTTAATCAATAATACTTTGCTCATTTCTTCCCCCTCTTTTCACGTTATCTGTTTCCGTTCATCTTCCAATCTATTTCAGCCCGGAAGCCATCATATAGATATTGAAAATATCTTCGGTGTTGAGGACCTTGAAATCGCCTATGGTGCGAGCGTCCTGGAATGTGACTCCGAGAGCAGCCGTCCTGCAAGCAGCCTCGTCGAAGTTAAGTCCGAGTCCTGCGATGTCTATCGGCATATCAATGGATTTGAAGAATTCTTCGAATTTGTCGATTGCCTTTTCCGGATCGCTCTCGCCGAAGACTCCTTCTCCGAGCTTGGCAAATCTCGCCCTGTCGGTGTCCAGCACGTATCTGGCCCATGAAGCCCATATAGCTGCGAGCCCTGCGCCGTGCGCTACATCGTACTCTGCGGAGAGCTCGTGCTCTATCTGGTGGCATGCCCAGTCGCCCTTCGTGGCATTTCCGGCAGCCATCAGTCCGTTGTGAGAGAGTGTGCCGCACCACATTAGATTGGCTCTGGCATCGTAGTCCTCAGGATTCTTAAGCGCAACAGGCGCCCACTTTATGACTTCTCTGAGCAGAGTGCAGGATAGATCGTCTGTGAAGTCCAGACCGTCTCCGCTGTGGAAGAATCTCTCCAGAGTATGCATCATGATGTCCGCAGCGCCGCATGCAGTCTGATACTTCGATACTGTGTATGTAAGTTCAGGGTTAAGGAGCGAGAATCTCACGCGTCCGTAATTCGAGTTGCAGCCTCTTTTATATGTAGGCTCGCCGTCGTCATTTGTGATTACGGACGAGTCGCTCATCTCAGAGCCTGTAGCCGAGAGTGTCAGCACGCAGCCTATAGGTGCGCTGCCCTCAGGCACTCGTTTGCCGCAGTAGAAATCCCACACTTCTCCGCCGCCGTACACGCCGTAGCCAATGCACTTCGCGCTGTCAAGCACGGAACCGCCGCCGACTGACAGTATGTAGTCGCAGCCCTCTTTTTTGTAGAGTTCAATTCCCTCGCGAGCCAGGCTGACTCTCGGATTCGGCACCACGTCGCCGAGCTCCACGTATTTGATGCCGGCAGCATCGAGGGATGCCTCGATTCTGTCCAAAAGTCCGGATTTCTTGACTGATCCCGTTCCGAAATGCACGAGCACCTTGGTCGCGCCCTCAGACTTTAGGACCTCTCCGGCCTTTTCCTCAGCTCCTTTGCCGAAGTACACATGTGTAGGTGTGAAATATTCCATTATGCTCATATTCATTCCTCCGTTTTGCGAATCTCTTCAAGTAATAATGCTTCGTATGGTTTGAGCGTAAGCTCTCTGTTGACTATTGTTCTGTCGTAATTTGCAAGCCTGACGCTGAGTTCATCGGCTTCGAAGTCCCCCGGAATTGCGCAGTTCTTCTTTCGTGCGGAGAAGTTTCCGATTACGAAGAACCTCTTGCCCTCGTATGTCCTGCTGTATGCGATCAGGCTGCCGTCACTCGGATAATACTCGATAGTATCTCCGTATATTAGAGCCTCTTCGCTTTTCTTCAGTTCCAGGAGTTTTTGGTAAAACCTGTATATCGATTTTTCGGAATTGATGTCCTTTTCCGCATTAATCTCTCTGTAATTCGGATTGACGCCCTGCCATGTCTTGCAGTCTTCGTTGAAACCGGCATTTACGCTGCCGTCCCACTGCATAGGCGTCCTCGTGTTATCCCTTGCGCCCCAGCGGAGCATGGACATCGCGGCCTTGGCAGGCATGTGCATGCGCCTCATCATACCGTAGACGAAATGCGAGACCGGGTCTTTGAAATCAGAGAGACTCTCGAAAACCGAATTCGTCATTCCGATTTCCTCACCCTGGTAGATGTACGGTATGCCCCATCCGAGGAAGGTGATCATAGCCAGGAAAGTCGCCGCCTCGTAGCGGAAATTTTTGCTGTTGATTCCAAACCTGCTGACCGATCTGTTCGTGTCGTGGTTTTCGAGCACAAGCGTGTTCCAGGCATTGCCGTGGTAGCGAAGCTGCGGATCTATGAGCCCTCTTTTAAAGCGCCTCAGGCTGAACGGTTTGGGTATCATCTTGAGGCCGAAGAGATTATCCGCGGTCAGGTGCTCGAAGTCGAATATTGTATCGAGTTCTCCGGACTCTTCCATCACATATCTGTGGGCGTGTAGTTCGTCCGGTATGTATGACTCTCCGACCGTGTATGTGTCGTAGAGAGACAGAGCTTTTTCATTGAGTTCCGAGAGGAATTCGTGCATCCTCGGTCCGTCTACGAAGAAAGGCGAACCCTTTTGAAATCTGAAAGGATTTCTCTCGCTTCTTATCGGCTGCCGCTTGGAGTAGAGATTGAAAACATCGAATCTGAAGCCATCGACTCCCTTATCAAGCCAGAACTTGAGTATCTCCGTTATCTCCTCTCTGACTTTCGGATTCTCCCAGTTGAGGTCCGCCTGCTCGGGAGCGAAGAGATGAAGATAGAAATCATCCGTGCCTTCTATTCGTTCCCACGCAGTTCCGGTAAATGATGAGGTCCAGTTAGTCGGCGGGAGGATTCTATCTTTTTTTCTCCTTCCCGGTCTGATGATGTAGTAATCGCGGTATGGGGATGACGGATCCGCCATGGCTTTTTTGAACCACTCATGCTCCGTGCTCGTGTGGTTCAGCACCATATCCATCATGACTTTGAGCCCCCTCTTGTGGCACTCATCGAGCAGCCTGTCGAAATCCTCCATGCTGCCGAAGGCAGGATGTATGGCTCTGTAGTCCGAAACGTCGTATCCGTAATCCTTCCACGGCGACGGATAGAGCGGAGAAAACCAAATGGCGGTGGCCCCGAGATCTTTGACATAATCGAGCTTAGAGATTATGCCCGGTATGTCCCCTATGCCGTCATTATTCGAATCCTTGAAGCTGAGCGGGTATATCTGATACACCACCGCTTCTTTGTACCAATTGGTCCTTGCGTTCATAGTCCGTCCTTAGTTGGTAGCCGAGATAAGAGTCGGCAAAAGCTGCTTCTTGCGGCTCATCACTCCCGGCATATTGTAGATATTATCTTTAATACGCGCATAAGGCAGGTCTCTGTTTGCTCTGTGCTTTGACGTGAGCAATACGCTCTTTTCCCTCAGAACGTCGGTAATCATAAGGACCGTCCAATCGAGCGCCTGATCGTCGGCAATCGCCTGAAGCTCCTTCAGATAACGGTCTGCGTATTCGTCCACATCTTTGAGTGTGGTAACCTCGCACTGACCGACTCCGAAGCTCACTCCCGCATTGTCATATTTCTTGAAGTCGGAGAGTATCATATCCCTCGCATCTTGAGTTGCGAGATTATCCGTGATACTGAAGAGTTTCTCTCCGAATTCCTCTATGCTTGTGACTTTGGCAATTCTCGCAAGCATTTCCGCCGTGCTTATGTCCGCAGCCGTAGTCGTAGGGCTTCTCAAGATAAGCGTGTCCGCAATTATGCCCGTGAGCATTGTCCTTGCCGCCGTCTGATCCGGCATGATGCCGTGCCTCATATACTGTTGGTAGACTATCGTGCAAGTGCTGCCGAGCGGCTCAGCTGCAATAAATATAGGCATGGTTGTCGAAAGCGAATCCAGTCTGTGATGGTCTATAATCTCAACCACGTTTGCCGTCTCTATACCCTTGATGCTCTGCGCCGGCTCATTGTGATCCACCATAATTACATTGTACGCCGGCTCATTAAGGAAGCATCTTCTGGTGACGAATCCCGCGAACTCGCCATCCTCCATTACGGCAAGTCCCCTTGTGTGGGATGATGAAAATATGGATTTGGCTTCACTGAAAAGATCATCCGCGTCTATGGTCTCGGTATCGGTCTCCATCATAGTGCCTACAGGCTCTGCGAGTCTGAGACGTCTCAGGGTATCCGCCGTGCCGAGTTCCGTAATTATGATCGCTCCTTCGTATTTTGAGAAATCAATGTCGGGAACGTCTCCTCCGGAGGTGATGATAATTGCCGGGACCTGCTTATCGACCACATACTGAAGGTGTTCAAGCCTTGAGCCCGTCACAACTATGCTGCTCGGTATCTCATCTATTACATCCTTGAAAGTTTCGAAGGTCGCAGCTCCGACCAACAGCGAGCCCTCGATTTCATCGCTCTTTCCCTTTTGAACGAGCCGTCCGTGAGTTATCTCGACGACGCTGTCTACGGCAAATTTGTAAACTGGTCTTTTTTCCTGGTTGTCGTGCAAAAACCAACTCGTGATGTCATCGACAGAAAGCAGGCCTTTGAATTTGTCGCCTTCATAAATCGGAACGACCGACGGCTTGTCCGTACTGTATGTCTTAATCAGTTCGAAAATAGGCGCGTCAGCCTGAAGATGTGATGTCGGTTTCATCATGACATCTCTTACTTTAGGAAACACGTCTCTTTTGTATGGAGGGATTTCGAGTTCCATAGTCTCCATCTGCTTTCTGACGCTGTCAGAGAGGTGACTCGCCCTGACCGCTATGTATTCGTTTTCCGAATCGACAGCATTTTTAAGCGCAGCATATGACTCCGCTGCGCAGAGGCTGTCAAGATCCGGATTTCTGTGTCCTGTTATGTAAACTTTGCTCATTATTCTCTCTTTATTCTCCAATTATCCTATAAGTCCGCTGACTATTATCTTTGTTATCAGGGCAAATACCCAGGCGAGCGCGCACTGCCATACCACAACGCCAACAGCCCATCTGTTTCCGAGTTCACGCCTTATCGACGCTACCGCCGCAACGCAAGGCGTATACAGAAGCGAGAATACCAGCATGGACGCTGCCGTAACTCCGTTTATCGCCGTCGCAACATTTCCCCCAAAGAGCACGTTCATGGATGAGACCACGCTTTCCTTGGCCATAAATCCCGTGATAAGCGATGTCACTATGCGCCAGTCTCCGAGCCCGACCGGGTTCAGAAGCGGTGCAATTCCGCCGGCAAACAGTGCCAGCATGCTGTCGTGCGAGTCGCTTACGAGATTGAAATGTATATCGAAGCTCTGCAGGAACCACACAACTATGGTTGCTATCAGTATGACCGAGAACGCCCTCTGCAGGAAGTCCTTGGCTTTTTCCCAAAGCAGCTGCGCTACGTTCCTCGCACCCGGCATCCTGTAGTTCGGAAGTTCCATGACGAACGGAGCTGCGCCTCCCTTGAACATCGTTCCTTTATAAAGATATGCCGATGCTATGGCGATCAATATCCCAAGCACGTAGAGTCCGACCATTATGAGGCCGCCGCGTCCCGGGAAGAATGCGTTTACAAAGAATGCATAAATCGGGAGTTTGGCCGTGCAGCTCATAAACGGCGTGAGAAGTATAGTCATCTTCCTGTCTCTCTCACTCGGAAGGGTTCTCGTGGCCATTACGGCAGGCACCGTGCAGCCGAAGCCTATGAGCATTGGCACTATGCTTCTGCCCGAAAGACCTATACGCCTCAAGAGTTTATCCATCACGAATGCAACCCTTGCTATGTATCCGCTGTCCTCGAGTATGGAGAGGAAAAAGAAAAGGGTGACTATGATAGGTATGAAGCTGAGTATGCTGCCTACTCCCTCGAATATTCCGCCGATTATCAGGTCGCGAACCACTTCGTTTACGCCCGTATTCACCAGCAGATTTTCAACACTGTCCGTGAGCGCTCCGACTCCCGTCTCGAGCAGGCCCTGAAGCCACGCCCCGATTACGTTAAACGTGAGCCAGAACACAAGCCCCATTATTCCTATGAATGCAGGGATGGCAGTGTATTTGCCTGTGAGGAAGCTGTCGAGCTTTTCGCTCCTGGCCCTCTCCCTGCTTTCCTTTGGCTTAATGACTGTCGCAGCTGCGACTTTCTGTATGAACGAAAATCTCATATCGGCCATAGCCGCACTTCTGTCGAGCCCGCGCTCGTTTTCCATCTGAAGCACTATATGCTCCATCATCTCGATCTCGTTCTGATCGAGCTCGAGTTTCTTTATTACAAGTTCATCTCCTTCGATGACTTTGGATGCGGCAAACCTGAGTGGGATGTCCGCTGACGCCGCGTGGTCGTCTATGAGGTGGATTATTGCGTGGATTGCCCTGTGTACCGCGCCGCCGTTGTCCGTCTCATCGCAGAAGTCCTGCCTGAGAGGTTTCTCCTGGTAATAGGCAACGTGCATCGCGTGGTCCACGAGTTCTTCTATACCTTCGTTCTTGGCAGCGGAAATCGGGACGACCGGAACGCCGAGCATGGCCTCCATGCCGTTTACGTCTATGCTTCCCTTGTTGGCCGTGACTTCGTCCATCATATTGAGGGCAACTACCATAGGTATGCCCATCTCGAGAAGCTGCATCGTAAGATATAGGTTTCTCTCGATATTTGTCGCATCTACTATATTGATAATCGCTTTGGGCTTGTCTTCAAGCACGAAATTACGGGAGACAATCTCCTCGTTTGAATACGGAGACATTGAATAAATGCCCGGGAGGTCTGTTATCAGGGTGTCCTTTTGGCCCTGTATCTCCCCCGTCTTTCTGTCCACGGTAACGCCCGGGAAATTCCCGACGTGCTGGTTCGAGCCTGTCAGCCTGTTGAACAGAGTTGTCTTGCCACTGTTTTGGTTGCCGACCAAGGCAAAGGTCAGCGTCGTACCTTCAGGTAGCGGATCGCCGCTTCCCTTAGGATGGAATTTGCCGCTCTCACCGAGTCCCGGGTGAGCCGCCTCGGCATTTCTGGATTCCTGTTCCTCGTCCGCATTTTCCGCAACACTAACAACAGCCGGCGAGACTTCTATCTTACCGGCATCCTCCAGCCTAAGCGTCAGCTCGTATCCGTGAATCTTGAGTTCTATCGGATCTCCGAGAGGTGCGTACTTAACCACGGTAACTTCAGTTCCGGGTATCACTCCCATATCCAGAAAGTGCTGACGAAGGGCTCCTTTTCCGCCCACCTTTTCGATGGTGACGGTCTTACCTATTTCTACATCCTTTAAGAGCATTTCTTTTCGTTTTCTTTCTGTGGTTTTGCTGCTCTTATTCTACCACAAAGCCCTTAGACTTTCCTAAGGGCTTCGATTTCTTCTTCCGTTGTGGCCCAGCTGGTGGCAAACCTGACTATGGTGCGACTCTCATCGTAAGGCGCCCATTTGTCAAAGCCCACCTTGGCACCGACTTCTTCCATCTGTTTTTCATCAAAGAGGACGAATTGTTGGTTGGTAGGAGTCAGGAGGTAGATATCCCAGCCTTTCTCCTTAATTATTTCCTTTACCTTCTCTGCCATGTCTATGGCGTGTCTTCCGATCTTGAAATACAGATCATCGGTAAAGAGCGCGTCGAACTGGGCTCCGAGCACTCTTCCTTTGGCCAGAAGGGCGCCGCGTTTTTTGATTGATGTCATGAAGTATTCCGGTTTGCATCCGCCCGTGAATACCACGGCTTCTCCGCAGAGAGCTCCGACCTTGGTGCCGCCGATATAGAAAACATCCGCAATGCGCGCGACATCCTCGAGAGTCATATCCGACTCGTAGCTCATAAGCCCGTAGCCGAGCCTCGCGCCGTCCACGTACAAAAGCATGTCCTTCTCACGGCAGATCTCCGCCAGGCTTTCCATCTCAGCTTTGCTGTAGAGCGTGCCGAGCTCAGTCGGCTGGGATATGTAGACCATGCCCGGGATTACCATGTGTTCATAGGTCGCATCACTGTAGAAATTATCCACCCAGGCTTTGAGATCTTCCGCCTTAAGCTTGCCGTCCGTGCCCGGGATGCTGATTACTTTTGTCCCGGAGTATTCAATTGCACCAGACTCATGCACACTGACGTGGCCTGTGTCCGCTGCGATTACGCCCTGATAATCTTTTAGAAGAGTGGAAATTACAACCATATTGGTCTGCGTTCCGCCCACCAGAAATTCGACTTCTATATCTCCGCCACCGCAGGCTTTTTTGATTTTCTCCTTGGCGCTTTGTGTGTAGCTGTCAAATCCGTATCCGGGCTGAACCTCGTAGTTGGTTTCTATGAGTTTCTTGAGTATTTCCGGATGCGCCCCTTTGTTGTAGTCGCAGTCGAATGAAATCATTTGCTAAACTCCTTCTGTTTCAATTATGTCTCTGAGTTCGAGTTTCGTACTTCCGTACAATGTGGTCTTTCCGCTTTCCGGATCGCAAGACACGCTGAGGCGTCCTCCCGGCTCATCAAGAGTCATGTCCACCGCAGATTCGAGTTTTCCTGCCATATACATTCCGACGGCGGCAGTGCCGCTTGCGCAGGCATTCTCCCAGAACACCGTTCCAACATCGCGTACATATACAAGAGGCGTAAGCGACCAGGACGCGCCGTCCCCTTCGAGGAACATAATTCCCAGACATTCGGCATCGAGACATTCGCTCCAGTCTCTCAGGAGCTTCTCTGCGTTTTCCCTGTCA
>CADAJM010000061.1 GCA_902788245.1 uncultured Eubacteriales bacterium
ACAAGGGGGTAAAAGCATGTCCAAAAAGTATATAGGACAAGCGGTGACAAGGCACGACGCAAGAGATAAAGCGATGGGCCGCACCAAGTACACCGATGACATGTGCGATAAAGGAGCGCTTGTCGTCAGAGTGCTGCATTCAACAGTGGCAAACGGAATTGTCAAGAAGATAGATACGAGCGAAGCCGAGAAAATCCCGGGCGTAGTTCGTATTTTTACTTGCTTTGATTTGAAAGAGAAGCACTACTTCCCGACAGCCGGCCACCCATGGTCTACGGATCCTTCTCATCAGGATATTGCGGACCGTCTGATTATGACGGATCGCCCGCTCTTCCACGGAGATGATATAGGTGCAGTCGTTGCCGAAAACGAAGTTGCCGCTGCTCAGGCTATTCACATGCTTGAGCAAAGTGTTGAATACGAAGAACTTCCTTTCGTGCTTGATGCACAGGAAGCAATGGAGGATGGAGCACCTCTTCTGCACGAGGATTTCCCAAACAACGTACTCGCTCATACCGAGATACATATGGGAAGTGTAGAGGAAGCCATCAAGGAAAAAGGCCTTACCAAAGTTGAGGGCTGGTATGAAACCCAGCCGGTTCAACACTGCCACATAGAGAACTTCATATGCTATGCATACGGAGAAGGCGACAGAACCGTAGTGGTTTCATCCACGCAGATACCGCACATAGCAAGACGTGTAATAGGACAGGCCCTCGGAATGGACTGGGGTAAGTTCAGAGTCATCAAACCTTTCGTAGGCGGAGGATTCGGAAACAAACAGGACGTTCTGTACGAGCCTCTATGCGCATGGATAAGCATCCAGCTCGGAGGCCGCCTGGTTAAACTCGACGTGCCTCGCGAAGAGACCTTCATATCGAACAGGATAAGGCATGCGATACGCTACCACATCACATCCTGGATGAGAAAGGACGGAACATTTGCCGCCAGAACATTCAAGGCATGGTGCAACAACGGTGCGTACAGCTCGCACGGTCACGCCATAGCAGCCAAGGGACTCAACGCATTCCCTCAGCTCTATCCTTGCGACAACATCGACGGGGAGACCTGGACCGTATATACAAACAGATCGGTAGCCGGAGCCATGAGAGGATACGGAATGCCTCAGGCCAGCTATGCGATGGAATGCCACGCAGAGGACTGCGCCAGAGCCATGAAGATGGATCCGCTGGAGTTCCGCAGAAAGAACCTCATGCCTGTGGGATACTATCATGCATTTTCCAAGAATGAGCTCTACTCCGACACATTCAACCAGTGCTTCGATAAGGGCGCTGAGATCATCGGATACTACGATAAGATTAAGAAGTATAAGAATCAGAAAGGTGATATCAGGCGCGGAATAGCCGTATCGACTTTCTGGTACAACACAGCCGTATATCCAATCGCGCTTGAGACATCGTCATGCCGCATAGTCATGAATCAGGACGGCTCGGTTCAGTTCCAGCTCGGCGAGACCGAGATAGGACAGGGCGCAGACACAGCGGCTGCTCAGATGATAGCGGACACTCTCGGAATTCCGTTTGACATGGTACATCCTATATCCAACCAGGATACTGATGTGACACCGTTCGGTACGGGAGTATACGCATCGAGAGGAACATACACGCTCGGTTTCTCGGTCAAGCAAACAGCACTTCTGCTTAAAGAAAAAGTGCTCGAAGCGGCACATCAGTTCACGCGCATGCCGGTCTACAATCTCGACCTCGTAGACGGAGAGATTATAAGAACGACAGACGGGCGCAAACTCATGACCATAGGAGAACTTGCCCTCGAGAAACTCTATACGACTGACGGCTCTCAGCATCTGACTGCGGAGTCCACATACCAGATTAAATCCAACGCGTACTCATTCGGATGCTGCTTCGCAGAGGTCGAAGTCGACATCCCTATGTGCCGCGTAAGACTTCTCAACATAGTGAACGTACACGACTGCGGACAGGTCATTAACCCGACTCTCGCAGAGGGACAGGTTCACGGCGGACAGAGCATGGGTATCGGATATGCACTTTCCGAGAAACTCATGTGGGATGAGAAGACGGGAGCGCCTCTAAACAACAACCTGCTCGACTATAAGATGTCCTCATTCATGGATCATCCGAGACTGGTCGGAGCGTTTGTAGAGAACTACGAGCCTACCAGTGCATACGGCACCAAGGGCCTCGGAGAGCCTCCTGCATGTCCGGTAGCACCTGCGATCAGAAACGCAATCGGAGCGGCGACGGGAGCATATATCAACGAGCTTCCGCTCTCACCGCATACTCTCTTCCGTGAATTCACGGATGCGGGGCTTATCAACGATTCGTTTGCTGAGGAAGAGTAAGAAAGGAGGATATAGACCATGTATGATATCAAAGCGCTTTACGAAGCGGAAAGCGTAGAACATGCTATAAAGCTCCTGCAGGAACATCCTGAGGCACAGATAATCGCCGGCGGGTCCGACGTTTTGGTGCAGATTAGAGAAGGAAGAAGAGCAGGTGTCGAACTCGTCAGCATATACATGCTCGATGAGCTTCGCGGCGTATCCATTGATGAAGAGGAGAACATCCGCATCGGATCGCTGACCAGCTTTGCGCATATAACAAAAGACCCTATCATTCAGAAATACATCAACGTGCTCGGAGAAGCCGTGGATATGGTAGGAGGACCTCAGATAAGAGCCATAGGAACCATCGGAGGAAACACATGCAACGGCGTTACTTCAGCTGACTCCGCATCGACTCTTATGGCATGGGATGCAGTCATGGAAGTGACGGGACCTGAAGGAGTCAGAAGAGTTCCTATTCAGGATTTCTACATCAAAGCCAAAGTAGTAGATCTCAAACCGGGAGAACTTCAGACAGCCATTCTTATTCCTAAGTCATCCTATGAGAACTGCTACGGCCACTACATTAAATATGCAATGAGAAACGCCCTCGACATCACGACTACGGGTTGCTCCGTAAATGTCGTGCTCAGCGAGGACAAGAAAAAGTTCGAAAGAGTAAGAGCGGGCTACGGAGTTGCAGCTCCTATTCCTATGAGAGCCACAACTGCCGAGGAGTTCCTCAAAGGTAAGAATGTTACGGAGAAGAATATAAAGGAATTCTCCGAGATGGTACTCGAGGACGTAAATCCTCGTAACAGCTGGCGTGCCAGCAGAGCTCTCAGGCGGCATATCTCAGTCGTAATGGCAGAACGTGCTTTGAGAGAATCAATCAGACTTGCAGGAGGTGAAATCAATGGATAATCAATACAAAGTTGTACATTGCACCATAAACGGCAAGGCAGTGGAAAAGGTTGTCGACGTAAGGGCGTCGCTGACCGACATGCTCAGAAATGATTACAGACTTACCTCGGTCAAAAAAGGCTGCGAGGTAGGAGAGTGCGGGGCTTGCACCGTCATCATAGACGGAGAGGGCTTCAACTCCTGCATCTATCTGGCGGTATGGGCAGAGGGTAAAGAAATCTGGACTGTTGAGGGCCTCATCAGTCCGGAAGGTGAACTCTCGGATATCCAGGAAGCCTTCGTTGAGGAGGGCGCAATCCAATGCGGATTCTGCAGCCCGGGATTTATCATGACGAGCTGGGAGATTCTGAAATCCGGTAAAGAGTATACGGATGACGAACTCAGAAAACTCCTGTCGGGTCACCTCTGCAGATGCACGGGATACGAGAACATATTCCGTGCTGTTAAGAAGACCATGCTCAGACGCCTCGGAAAGAAAAAAGAGGCGGAGAAAGTAAACTCACAGGGCATCACGGAATATCCGAACCCTATGCCATTTATCTGATAAAGCGAGCTTAAAGGCCGCAGGCAGCAAGCTGCAGAAGAGGAGATAACAGTGAAGTACGAACTATATAAAAAACTTGCACCGGCAGCGCTCGGTAAAGTCAAAGCAGACATCGTATTCAGAAACTGCAAGATAGTCGACGTATTTACCGGTGAGGTGGTAGAGAGCGCAATAGGCGTAAAGGACGGTATCATACTCGGTGTATCCAGAACCGTTCAGGGTAAGAAAGAAATAGATCTTAAAGGCGCATATGTAGCACCGGGTTTTATCGATGCACACCTACACCTTGAATCCACAATGGTTGCGCCGGCAGAACTCGTAGCTACTGCGGCAGCCTGCGGAACCACGACATTTATCGTAGACCCACACGAAGCAGCCAATGTTTCTGGCGCAGACGGAATCAACTACATACTCGACCAGACCGAAAAATCGACAGCCAATGTATTCGTTATGATGCCTTCGTGCGTGCCGGCGACAGACATAGACGACAACGGCTGCATGATAGCTGCTACGGATATGTATCCGTTCATAGGAAACCCTCGCATACTCGGACTCGGCGAGGTAATGGACGACGATGCCGTAATCAACGGAGATCCGAGAATGTTCGCAAAATTCGCACTTTTCGATCATCTTGTGATTGACGGCCACGCTCCATTCCTGCCAAACCGCATGCTCTCCGCATACAAACTCGCGGGAGTAGATACGGACCACGAGGCTTCGTCATTTGAGTACGCACTTGAGGAGGTAAGACGCGGAATCCACGTACACATCCGTGAAGGTTCTGCCGCACATAATCTCGATGATATCGTTAGCGGCATAGTCAGAACCGGAATAGATACGGAGCACTTTTCATTCTGTACGGACGACAAACACATCGAAGACATCATCAGAGAAGGACACATTGTATATAACGTAAGAAGATCCGTCGAGCTCGGTCTCGATCCGTTCAAGGCCATCAAAATGGCTACGATTAACACGGCCAATTGCTACGGCCTCAAACAGATGGGAGCCATTGCACCGGGATACCAGGCAGACCTGGTAATCTTCAACAACATGAAGGACTTCAAGATTATCGATGTTTACCACAAAGGAAAACTCATAGATAAAAAAGCGCCTATCAAAGTCGGCAGATGCCCTGCACACCTGAAGCGCACGGTCAACCTCGATAAGGTAAGCGCAGATGATTTCAAACTGCCTATCAGAAATAAGCAGACTCACATTATCGGTATGGAGCCTAAGCAGATAGTCACTCAGGACATAAAAAAGGCCATAACCAAGACGGACAACTACGTTCCGAAAGACGGTTATCTTAAGATTGCCGCCGTCGAGAGACACCAAAACAGCGGTAAGATAGGCGTTGCCATAGCCAAGGGTTACGGCATCAAAGGCGGAGCGGTAGCGTCATCGGTTTCACACGATTCGCACAATATCATAGTAATCGGAGATAATGACGAGGACATTGCAACAGCCGTTAATGAAATTATCCGCGTTCAGGGCGGATATACCGTGGTTGAGAAGGGCAAAGTATACGAGACTCTGCCGCTTCCTATCATGGGCCTTATGACGGATGTCAGTTTCGCAGAGGTAGATAAGAAACTCAAGAAGATGAAAAAGAAAGCCTATGACATGGGAGTATCCAAGGACTTCGATCCGTTCATAACGCTCTCGTTCATGGCTCTTACGGTAATTCCGGAGCTTCGCATCACACCGAGAGGCCTGTACATGGCCAAGGTTGAGGAAAAGGGATTTATAAAATGACGGACGAATCCTTATTTGATAAATCGCTGATGGATGAGGCGGTGAATCTCGCGGAGACTCATGCGAAAAATCTCTACGAGATTCCGGAAAAGGCTTTTGAGGAAGTCAAAACCACCGCATATATAAGGGATGCAGTCAGTGCATATCCTTTGCAAATGATAGACATTGAGATGGACACCGGTCTTGCGTGCTTCCTCGATGCCGGAAGAGACAAGACAGTGGCTTTGCGCGCAGATATAGACGCCGTACCGACGGAACTCGGCCCTAAGCACCTATGCGGACACAATGCACATGCGGGAACTATGCTCGCTGCGATTCATTATCTCTGCGGAGTTAGGGAGTCGCTAAACTTCAATGTGCTTTTCATATTCCAGCCCGCAGAGGAGGGAACGAGAGGTGCAAAAGAGATGCTCGAACACGGACTCTTCGAAAAGCTGAATCCGTCGCCGTCCATGATATTCGGAATACATAACAGACCGGAGATAAATGTAGGCGACGTAGTAGTCCACAAGGGACCGCTGATGTCGGAGAAAAGCGTATTTGACATCAGGATAAACGGCAGGACGGCTCACGCATCCATGCCGCAGATGTCCGTGGATCCTATAGTCTGTGCAGCATCGCTTGTAGAGGAGATACAGACCATAATCAGCAGAAATAAAGACCCGTTTAAACCTGCGCTTTGCACCGTAAACAGCATAGCTTCGGGAGATCCTAATATCGCATCACCTGAACATGCGAGAATTACGGGATATATCAGGACCTTTGATCACGAGCTTCATGAGACGATAGAGAAAAGGCTAAGAACGCTTGCGGAAGAGACCGCCAAGGCTTATGAATGCACTGCGGATATAGAGATAAAGCGCATGGTGCCTGCGGTCGACAATAAGGAAGAGATGTACGTCAGGGCTAAAAAAGCCGCGGAGGCAGCCCTTGGAGCAGAGCATGTGACAGACAGCATGCCGTCTCTCGCATCCGAGGACTTTGCGATATACGGAAGCCTCATACCTTCGTTTTTCTACTGGGTAGGAAGCGGAGAGCCGGGAGAGGTAAACCCTCCGTGGCACGACATGAATTTCCGCGTGGGAGAAGGCTATCAAAAAGCTGCCGTTCCCGTGCTCGTCTCATCCGTATTAATCTGATATGAAATATGCCAAACATATAAAAATATATAGTAAGTAAGGAGGAAAGATTATGCTACTGATAGGTAACGGAAGGCTTATTACGAGAAATCCGGATAAGCCGTATATCGAAGACGGTGCCGTCGTTACAGACGGCGATTCCATCAAGGCCTTCGGAACTCTCGCTGAGATGAAGGCAGCATATCCGGACGCTGAATTTGTGGATGCAAAGGGCGGCGTCATCATGCCGGGCCTCATAAATGCCCACACACATATCTATTCCGGACTCGCAAGAGGACTTGCCATTGAGGGCAATAATCCGACCAACTTTTTCGAGGTTCTCGACGGCACATGGTGGGCCATCGACAGACACCTCACAATAGACGGAACAAAGGCCTGCGCTTATGCGACCATACTCGACTGCATCAGAGACGGTGTTACAACCATCTTTGACCACCATGCGAGTTTCTGCGAAATCCCGGGTTCGCTCTTTGCTATCAAGGATGTAGCGAAGGAGCTCGGAATGAGATCCTGCCTCTGCTATGAGGTATCGGAGCGTGACGGCGCAGAAAAGACTCAGCAGGGAATCGACGAAAACGCGGAGTTTGCAAAATGGGCCATTAAAGAAAACGACGATATGATCAAAGCCATGTTCGGCGGACATGCTCTTTTTACCATCTCCGACAAGACTTTCGAAAAGATGGTAGAGGCCAACGACGGCATGACGGGTTTCCACATCCACGTTGCAGAGGGAATGAACGATGTTTACGACAGCCTCAGAAACTACGGTTGCCGTCCTATCAACAGACTCCTGTACAACGGAATACTCGGAGACAAGACTCTGCTCGGACACTGCATACACGTAAGTCCGGCCGAGATGGACATCATCAAAGAGACAGGTACTATGGTAGTCAACAACCCTGAGTCCAATATGGGCAACGCAGTAGGCTGCGCACCTGTACTGCAGATGATGGAGAAGGGCATCATGGTAGGTATGGGTACAGACGCATATACACATGACATGCTCGAGAGCCTTAAAGTATTCCTCATCATCCAGAGACACAACGCAGCAATGCCGAATGTCGCATGGGGAGAGGATTGCACGATGCTCTTTGAAAATAACAGAAAGATTGCCGCCAAATACTTTGAGAAACCGCTCGGCATCATTAAAGAGGGAGCCGCTGCGGACGTCATAGTAATGGATTACAAGCCGTTTACACCGTTCTCGGATGAGAACATCGACGGTCACATGATCTTCGGATTCATGGGCAAGAACTGCAGAACGACCATCATCAACGGTAAGGTTCTGTACAAGGACAGAGAATTTGTAGGTATTGACGAAGATGCTATCAACGCATGGACGCTCGAGCAGAGCAAGAAACTCTGGGGCGAGCTGAATCACAGAAAATACTAGAGATTTAATAGTTCGTAAGGAGGGAAGAAATGAGTGACATTATGCGTCCTATGCCGTACAGGCAGTTACTGAATTGGGTACTCGATGAGTATCAGAAGAACAAAAGCATATTTGGTGTTTCCAAATTTGTAAAGCATACCGACGGACAGGCACTTCCTATCTTTGAAGAGAAGATCGAGTCTCCGTTCGGACCTGCCGCAGGCCCTAATACACAGCTTGCGCAGAATATAGTCGCATCTTATGTGGCCGGTTCGAGATTTTTCGAACTTAAGACCGTTCAGCAGATGGATGGTGCTGAGCTCGCTGCTTGCGTAGCTAAGCCATGTATCACTGCACACGATGAGTGCTACAACTGCGAGTGGTCCACAGAGCTCTATGTACCTCAGGCTTTTGAGGAATACGTAAAGGGCTGGTTCCTCTGCAAGATTTTGGCTAAGGAACTCGGACTCGGCGATCCTGATGCATTCGTATTCAACATGTCCGTAGGATATGACCTTGAGGGAATCAAAACACCTAAGATCGACAAATACCTCAACGAGATGAAAGACGCTTCGAACACTGATGTGTTCAAAGAGGCAATGGAAATATCTCTTGAGGCAGTAAAAGAGGGCAGATTCAAGAATGTTGATGAAGCATTCGTAAAATCGATTTCTCCGACAATTTCGGAGTCCATCACAGAGTCCACTCTGCACGGATGCCCGCCTGATGAGATCGAAAGAATCGCATCTTATCTCATCACGGAGAAGAATCTCAACACGTTTATCAAGTGCAACCCGACTCTTCTCGGATATGAGTTCGCAAGAGAACGCCTGGATTCACTCGGATTTGACTATATCGCATTTGACGATCATCACTTCCTCGAGGACCTCCAGTGGAAAGACGCGGTTCCTATGTTCGAACGTCTGCAGAAACTCTGCGACGAGAAAGGCCTCGAGTTCGGACTTAAGCTGACCAATACTTTCCCTGTAGACGTTAAGGCAGGGGAGCTCCCGTCAGAGGAGATGTACATGTCCGGAAGGAGCTTATTCCCGCTGACTATCGAGCTCGCAAACAGAATTACCAAGC
>CADAJM010000062.1 GCA_902788245.1 uncultured Eubacteriales bacterium
AAACAAAGAGCATCTGATAAGTCCGGAAACTTATTTGATTGAACCCGAACTGATTTATCTCAAAGACAACAATGTATCTGCAGATGATGTCAGGCTCATGTATTATCCGGATATCAAAGCGCTTAGCTTCAGGTACAAACTCGTGCTCTTTGCAGACAGAATTCTGGACAAGCGGATCAAGGAGGAGAAAGATGCCGCTGACCGTTTCAGACAGGCATCCGAGCACGGGGATATCAACAGGATGAAACTGATGCTGGACAAACAAATAATGAGGCTCGAAAACAGAATGTCCGAAGACAGAATTCTCTCATAAATATCAGCGCAGATGTATGATAAGGTCATAAAGAATGTTACAATAGGTGGCAGTTATCACTGTATCAAGAAAGGAAGGGTAATAACTGTGATCAGACATATTGTAATGTTCAAAATCAAGGATGAGTTTAAGGATGAGATTCCTCAGCTTGTGGAGAATTTCTATGGCATGAAGGGTAAAATCGAGGGAATGCTGGACCTTGAGTCAGGTGCAGATGTTCTCCACAGCGACAGATCTTATGATTTGGCGCTTATTACTCTGTTTGAGAGCAGAGAGGCCTTTGAGGCTTACCAGACTCATCCGGTTCATCAGCCGGTCAGAAAGCGCATGCACGAAGTTCGCAGCGCATCAGTAGCCTGCGATTTTGAAATATAGGATTTTGAAATATAGAATTTATCTGCTTGTTGTATTTCTTTGTTTCCTATACAATAAGCAGGTACGGATAAAAAGAAAATGAAAATCAGGAGGGTATGATTATGATTTATTCGGCAGAAGTGAAGGGCATGTGCCCGGTTCACCAGGGAGTTCATCACGGCTCCGCACCGATTCCTGAGGAAGGCAAATGGGTTAAACCTCAGCAGGTTTCCGATATTTCCGGATACACTCACGGTGTTGGCTGGTGTGCACCTCAGCAGGGAGCATGCAAACTGTCACTCAATGTTAAAGACGGTATCATTCAGGAGGCTCTCGTAGAGACCATCGGTTGCTCTGGAATGACACATTCCGCAGCTATGGCATCAGAGATTCTTCCGGGACTTACGGTTCTCGAGGCTCTCAACACAGACCTCGTATGCGACGCTATCAACACAGCTATGAGAGAGATTTTCCTGCAGATTGTATACGGACGTTCTCAGAGCGCTTTCTCAGAGGGCGGACTCCAGATCGGAGCAGGACTTGAAGACCTCGGTAAGGGAACAAGATCCATGGTAGGTACCACATACGGCACACTTGAAAAAGGACCTAGATACCTCGACCTCACAGAAGGATACATCACACAGCTTGCACTTGATGAGGACGATGAGATTATCGGATACAAATACCTCAACTTCGGCAAGATGATGGATTTCCTCAAGGCAGGAGACGACGCTGCTACAGCAGTTGAAAAGGCATCCGGCCAGTACGGACGCGTAGATGACGCTGCTAAACTGATAGATCCGAGAAAAGAGTAATACAGGGAGGAAAGAGACATGATTACATTTGAATCTTACGACAGAAGAGAAAAACAGATCCTTTCCAAACTGGCTGAGTATGGTATCGGATCGATCGAAGAAGCAGAAAAGATTACAAAGGACGCAGGACTCGATGTTTATACAATGATCGAGAACATCCAGCCTATCTGCTTCGAGAACGCTAAATGGGCATATACTGTAGGTGCTGCCATCGCTATTAAGAAGGGCTGCCGCAAGGCTGCAGATGCAGCTGCTGCTATCGGAGAAGGCCTCCAGGCTTTCTGCATCCCGGGTTCTGTAGCTGACCGCCGTAAGGTAGGTCTCGGCCACGGCAACCTCGGCAAGATGCTCCTCGAAGAAGACACCGAGTGCTTCGCATTCCTCGCAGGACACGAGTCGTTCGCAGCTGCTGAGGGCGCAATCGGTATTGCATCTAAAGCAAACAAAGTACGCAAAAAACCACTCAGAGTTATCCTGGACGGACTCGGCAAAGACGCAGCTCAGATCATTTCGAGAATCAACGGATTCACTTATGTTGAGACTGAGTATGATTACTACACAGGCGAACTCAAAGAGGTATTCCGCAAATGCTATTCCAAGGATCCTGAAAGCCCAAGAGCTAAGGTTAACTGCTACGGCGCCAATGACGTACAGGAAGGCGTAGCCATCCTTTGGAAAGAGAACGTAGACGTTTCCATCACAGGAAACTCCACAAACCCTACAAGATTCCAGCATCCTGTTGCAGGAACATACAAAAAGGAAAGACTCGAAGCAGGCAAGAAGTATTTCTCAGTAGCTTCGGGCGGCGGCACAGGCCGTACACTCCATCCTGACAACATGGCAGCAGGTCCTGCATCCTACGGCATGACAGATACAATGGGACGTATGCACTCTGACGCTCAGTTTGCAGGTTCCTCTTCAGTACCTGCTCACGTAGAGATGATGGGTCTCATAGGTGCAGGAAACAACCCTATGGTAGGAATGACTGTATCCGTAGCAGTTTCCGTTGAGGAAGCAGCTACTGCAGGTAAGTTCTAAACATAGCGCAATCAGGAATTATTAATGGCCGGCGGCATTGTCCGCCGGCTGTGTGTTTCAAAAGGAGAAAAATTGGAGATAATCAGAGCGGAGCATTCGGGTTTTTGCTTTGGAGTAAACAGAGCCATTGAACTCGCTTTTTCTGAGGCGGAAAAGCCGGACAGACAGGGAAGGCTGCTGACCTGCGGCCATTTAATACATAACAAAGATGTCGTAAAAGTGCTGGAAGAAAAGGGCGCATCTCTCATAGAGTCGCTCGATGAAGCCGAGAGCGGGGACACTGTAATAATAAGATCTCACGGTGAGCCGAAGGAGTTCTATGAATATGCCAAAGAGCACGGTATAGAGCTCGTTGACACAACCTGCGTTTTCGTGCAAAAGATACACGAGATAGTGGATGAGGCTCATCAGGAAGGACGCGCGGTTGTAATCATCGGAGATGCCAATCATCAGGAAGTAAAGGCTACAAACGGCTGGTGCGGTTACGATGCGACGGTAATCGGCAGCGTGGAAGAGGCAAAAACAGTCACCGAGGCACTAAAAGACAGTAATCCTATTATCGTCTGCCAAACTACAATCAAGCAGGAACTCCTCGACAGCATACTCGAAGTCTTCGATAAAGCAGCGGTTAAATATGACATCAGAAACACGATCTGTAATGCCACGAGAGACCGTCAAAACAGCTGCGCCGAACTCGCTCGCAAAGTCGATGTAATGCTTGTAATTGGCGATGTAGAGAGCTCTAACTCGAGAAAACTGTACGAAATCGCCGAAAAAAACTGCAAAAAGGCTATATTTATTGAAAATGCTGAAAACTTAGACTTGCAAGGGTTTACAAAAAAGGATAAAATTGGTCTCGTGGCGGGTGCTTCGACGCCCGAATGGATTATCAAGGAGGTTATTTCTCATATGAGCGAAAATGCAACTAAAACGATGGAACATAATCCAATGATGGAGTTTATGGATGACATCGAAAAATCTCTACGTTTACCGAAGCCGGGTGACATTGTTGATGGTAAGGTCGACCAGGTTATGGCAGATGCCGTCATTGTCAACATGGGCTGCAAGAAAGACGGAATTCTGAGATCGGATGAGGTAGTACTCGAAGAAGGTCAGACTCTGGCAGACTTGTTCAAGGTAGGCGACGAAATCAAAGCCAAGGTCATCAAATCAGATGACGGCGAGGGCGGAATCATGCTCTCAACAAAGAGACTCGTGGCAGTTGAAAACTACACAGAGCTCGAAGAGGCTATGGCTAACGAAGAGATCATCAACGTTAAGCTGGTAAGAGCCGTTAACGGCGGTGTTATCGCAGCTTACAAAGAGATCACGGGCTTCGTACCAATGTCACAGCTTTCAGACAGATACATCGAGAACGCCGATGAATTCCTCGGTCAGGATGTAGATGTCAAAGTTATCAGAGTGGACACAAAGAGAAACAGAGCTGTATTCTCCAGAAAAGCACTCATGGTAGAAGAAAAGAGAAAAGCCGTAGCTGAGATTTGGAATAATCTCTCGGTAGGCGACGTCGTAGAGGGTAAAGTAATGAGATTTACCGACTACGGTGCATTCGTAGACATCGGCGGAGTAGACGGACTTCTCCACATCTCCGAGATTTCATGGGGCAAACTCAAACACCCTGAAGAAATTCTCAAAATCGGAGACATCATCAACGTCAAGATTCTCTCACTCAACGAAGACAAGGGTAAAATCAGCCTCGGTCTCAAGCAGACTCAGCCTGAACCATGGTCACTGGTAGGAGACAAGTACCAGGTAGGCGATGTACTCGAAGGTAAAGTTGTACAGATCAAAGAGTATGGTGCATTCGTAGAACTCGAAGCAGGACTCGACGGACTCGTACACATCTCCGAGATTGCCAACAAGAGAGTTGAGAACGTATTCGACGAACTCAAGATCGGCGAGACCGTGAACGTAAGAATCATGGAGATCGATCCTGACAAGAGAAGAATCAGCCTTTCGATCAAGGCAACTCTTCCTGAAGAGGAGCAGACAGCTGACGAGACAGTAGCCGAAAAGATCGAAGATTCAATCGAGGCAGTTAAGGAAGACGTCGAAGTTGCAGAGGAGAAAGTCGAAGCTGCTGTAGAGGCTGCTGAAGAAAAAGTCGACGAGGCTATAGATGAAGCCATCGCTGCTAACGAAGAAGTAGCTGCAAAGGCTGACGAAGTCGCTGAAGAAGTAGCAGAGAAAGTCGAAGAAGCCAAAGGCGCTGTCGAAGAGGCAGTTGAAAAAGTCGCCAAGAAAGCCAAGGAAGTTGCTGAAAAGGTAGCTGACAAGGTAGAGGAAATCGAAGATGCAGTTGAAGAGAAGATCGAAGCTGTAGTCGGAGATGACGATGACGACGATGACGAGGAAGAAAAAGACGACTAATTCTCTCATATCAGACAAACACGGAGCCGTATCCTTGAAGGATGCGGCTCTTTCATTTATAGTTAGATATATGAAAGATTTTAGATTCGACGGACAAATCAAAATGGTGGCTCTCGATCTCGACGGTACGACTCTCAACAGCGAAAGGGAGATCACGCCACGCACTATTGCTGCATTTGAGGCATGCAAGGCCAGAGGAGTTCATGTCGTTGTTTCAACGGGCAGGACTTACAGCTCTCTCCCTGAGAATGTCACGGGAGCGCCCGGAATTGAGTTTGCCATAACATCCAATGGAGCGCATATCAATTACATAAAGACAGGCGAAGCCATATATAGCGACTATCTGGACCCGGGTGCCGTGGAGGAGGTCGCAAGGCTCAAAGAAACCACCGGGGCGTATATCGAGGTTTTCATTGATGGCATAGCATATACGGACGAAAGCTACCTGGAAGATGTGAGGCAAAACGGCTGCGCATACAGGAGCGCGGAGTACGTCCTCTGGAGCAGAAAAGGTGTGCCTGATGTATCGGCATTTATGCTTAAGAATAAGGACATAATAGAGAATGTCAATTTCATATATGAGACCGTAGAGAGGCTCGAGGAATGCAGGCCGCATATAGAGGCTATTAATAACGCGACGATAACCTCATCATTTCCTAATAACCTCGAGGTGGGTGGGCCTAACACGAGCAAGAAAACAGCCCTGATAGAACTGATGAGCAGACTCGGAGTGGACAGGTCAGAGCTCATGTGCTGCGGAGATGCACCAAACGATATACAGATGATGGAGTATGCGGCAGTCGGTGTCGCAGTCGCAAATGCATGGGGAGGAACCAAAGACCACGCCGACTATATAACTGACTCAAACGACGATGACGGAGTTGCCAAAGCGATAGAACACTTCGTACTGAAATAGCGGAAATCCTCGTGTGAAATACGAGGATTTTTTGATGCGTTTTTTTGTGCTCCGAATTTACAAAAATAGTGCATTTTTTGTTGAAATTCGTGCGTTTTTTGTTCGACTTAAGATTGCCGAAAATGGTAGCATTTTTGCATATTCGAAAGCAGTTTATGCCATTTGGGCGGAGGGCTGAAAATGAGATACAGAAAGAATGTAGGAGACTTCGGAGAGCAGTTTGCAACTCAGATGCTTACGCTTTCCGGATACAGAGTCATTGCAAAGAATTACGTGGTCAAAGGCGGTGAGATAGACATCATCGCGATCAAAGACGGAGTTATGCACTTCATAGAGGTAAAGACAAGGACGGGAGATGAGTACGGCTATCCTGCAGATGCCGTGACCGAGACCAAGCAAAAGAGAATCAGGAATGCTGCCAGGCAGTACCTCAGCAGCAGGAGGGGCAACTGGGAGGATGTGTCTTTTGATGTATTTGAAGTGATGACCAATCACATCGAAGATTGCATGTAGGAGGACGAGATGTACAGCAGGATAAAATCCGCGGTATGCACAGGCATAGAAGGACGGGAGGTATTTGTCGAGACGGATATTACTAGAGGACTCCCAAGCGTGAGCGTTGTAGGGCTTGCTTCTACTACGGTGATGGAATCCAAAGAGAGGATTAAGAACGCTATTTTAAATTCAGGATTTGAGTATCCGAGGCTCAGGGTGACCATAAATTTAGTTCCGGCTGATCTTAAGAAAAACAGCAGTTGCCTGGATCTACCGATGGCTATGGGGATACTGGTGTCTGAAATGAAAGAATATCCTCCTGAAACAGATGAATTTGCGGTAATAGGAGAACTGACGCTTGACGGCAGGATTAATGCAGTCAGGGCGGCTCTACCGATGTTTATTGAGTTAAAGGCCAAAGGCACCGAAAAGGTAATAGTACCAAGCGGGAATGTGAGCGAGGCAGTTATGGCAGGAATCAGTGAAATTTATGCAGCAAACAGGCTCACAGATGCAATGGAGATATTGCTGAATCCGATGGGAAGAGAATTATTCAGGAAATATGGTGATGATTTAGTAAATGAGACAGATGAATGTGAAGATACTCTTGATTTTAAAGATGTGAACGGACAGGAGAATGCTAAGAGGGCTGTGATGATAGCGGCGGCGGGGCGGCATGGTCTTTTGATGGTCGGAAGCCCGGGCTGCGGCAAGACCATGCTCGCCGGCAGGATCCCCAGCATAATGCCGGCGATGAGCGAGCGCGAGATCACAGAGACGGCAGTAATACGCTCGCTCGCCGGCCCCGCCGCCTCACTAGGCAGCCCCGTTCGCCCTTTCCGTCATCCTCATCACACAATAGGAAGGGCGGGGCTGCTCGGAGGAGGTACAAATATCGCAGTTCCGGGAGAAATAACACTCGCACACAACGGTGTGTTATTTCTCGACGAAATCTGCGAATTTGACCGTCATAATATCGACGGACTCAGAATCCCTTTGGAAGAAAAGAGAATCAGTCATTTCAGAAAAGGAGAGACATATACATACCCTTGCGATTTCCAGCTTGTCATGGCCTCTAATCCATGCCCGTGCGGATATTACGGAGACAAGGAAAAGGAATGTACTTGCAGCCAAGCGGATATAGAGAGGTATCAGAATAAACTCTCAGGTCCGATAATGGATCGAATCGACATGAGGATAGCAATGGAAAGAGTCACATATACACAGCTTACGGATAAAGGCAGCGGGCTCAGCTCATCAGATATGCGAGCGTCGCTCGAAAGAGCCCATAACTTCGCCCGCAGCATGGGCAGGACGGGCAGTAATTCCGATTTGACGGCACTTGAGATGGATAAGCATTGCAGACTCGGAGCCGAAGAAAAAAACTTCATGAGAGAGGCATATGAGGCTTTATCGATGTCTCCGAGATCTTATGTCAGAACACTGAGGGTTGCCAGAACAATAGCCGATTTATCCGAAAGCAAAGATATAAAAGAAGTGCATCTGGCCGAAGCACTCAGTTACAGAATGTGAGGACTCAACATGCAGAATAATTACAACTCATATTACAAGTCAATCAATTACATCCCGGAGCCCAAGTGGAAGGTGGGTGAGCACAAGATAGAAAAGATAGAATCCACATCCACGGACTTCCCTGAAAAACTGAGGAACATTCCCAACAGACCACAGCAACTCTACTGCGCAGGAGACATAAGCCTGTTAAAAGAAAGATCCATTGCCATGGTAGGATCAAGACGCCATACAGCTTACGGGAAAAACGTAGCCCTAATGATAGGCCGAAGCCTGGCAGAGCGCGGGATTACGGTAACATCCGGACTTGCGCTCGGCATAGATGCATATTCTCACGAGGGAGCTTTGGAAGCAGGAGGTAAAGTAATAGGCGTGCTGGGTGGCGGAATAGAAGTGATGGGCCCTCAGAGAAACAGAAGCCTTATGATGAAGGGGCTCGATGCGGGAGGACTTGTGGTGTCCGAATACGAACCGACATTTCCCGCCCAGACTCACACATTTCCTGCGAGAAACAGGATAATCAGCGGTCTGTCCGAAACAATAATAGTAGTAGAAGCCGGCATGAACAGCGGCTCACTTATTACGGCAAATCATGCGGCTCAGCAGGGCAGGACTGTATATGCAGTGCCCGGTCCCATAAACAGCCAGTTCAGCATAGGTTGCAATCTGCTTATAAGAGACGGTGCACCGCCCCTTGTTTTGGTAGACGACCTCATAAGAGATCTCGGACTCGGCAGTCCTGCAGGAAGAAAGAAATCGATTAAAGCGAAACTCGCCGGAGATGAACTCATGATCTATGAAACACTTGCTCGTTTGGGCGGGGCTACGGTCGATGAAATAGTCCGGGAAACCGGAAAGAGCGCATCCTTGATTAATGCAGTTGCAACGGTTATGGAAATAAAAGGGATAACCGAGACCTATGCCGGCAGAATCTACATTTCAAATTAGGCTTGCATATAAGGAAGACTTTGTGCTAAATTTTCAAATTGTAAAATATCTACATATATATGTAGAAAAATGTAAGGGGTAAATAATGGCTA